>CAMBOD010000062.1 GCA_945868985.1 Prosthecobacter debontii
GATTGTGTCCGTCAAGTTTCAGCAAAAAGAGTGGGTCATAGAGGAGAGGAGAGGTTGTTGATGGTTGTGGGTTATGGGGGAACTAGGCGGCTAGTTGGAGAGAGGGTTTGAGGAGGTCGCGAAGCGGTTGCATGTCGAGATAGACAGGGCCGTCGAGCCATTCCTCGTGTTGTTCGCTGGCCAGAGCGCGGATGAGGCGCAGGCAGCTCTGGTGGTTTGGGAAGATGCGGACGACGTGGGTGCGGCGTTTGATTTCCTGGTTGAGGCGTTCGAGGAGGTTGGTGCTTTTGATGTGTTTGTGGTGTTCGCGAGGCTGGCGGTAGAAGGTCCAGGTTTGCTCGATGTTTTCTTCGACCCAGGCGCAGAGCTTGGCGTGTTTGGGAGACCAGTGGTCGAGCCAGCGGCGGAGGTGCTGGCGTGCTTCTGCGGCATCGCGACAGTCGTAGAGCCAGCGCAGTTCGGTGAGGCAATCGTCGTTGGCTTTGCGAGGGAGATGGTCGAGGGCGTTGCGCAGAAAGTGGACGTAGCAGCGCTGCCATGCGGCCTCGGGGAGGACTTCTGCGATGGCACGTTTGAGGCCGGGATGGTCGTCGGTAATGGCGAGGCGCACGCCGCTCAGGCCGCGCTGCTTGAGGCCGAGGACGAACTCACGCCAGCTCGTGGTGCTTTCACGACCGGCCAGCTCCACGCCGAGGATGCGGCGGCGGCCCTCCCAATCAATGCCGATGGCCACGAGCACAGCGCGCGAGCGGATGACGCCATCCTCGCGCACCTTCTCGTAGCGCGCATCGAGGATGAGGTAAGGGTATTCGCCTTCGAGTCGCTGACTGGCGAACTTTTCCAACTCATCATCCATCGTCTTGTTCAGTTCGCTGATGGTGCTGGCGCTGAACTCATGGCCGCAAAGCTCCTCACTGATGGCCTTGATTTTGCGAGTGGAAACGCCCTGCACATACATCTCCACCAGTGCTGAAACCAACGCCTTTTGCCGTCGCTACGCTCCTCCCTCCGGGCTGCCTACGGCAGGCTATCTCGCTTCGCTCGGTTCGCTGCGTTGATAGCGGCTGAAAATCTCTGTGCTGAAACGTCCCTGCCGGTCCTGCGGCACCCGCAGTTCCAGCGTGCCCACGCGGGTGATGAGCTTGCGCGGATAGTGGCCGCTGCGATAGCCCAGTCGGCCCTCGCTGCGTTCGCCCTTGGTCGCCCCAAGGGCGTCATTCATCTCGGCTTCCAGAAACTCCTGCACGGTCATCTGCACGATACCTCGAATGAGATCATCGTCCTGGCCAATTAATGCTTTGAGTTCGTTCACGGTCTTCTTATCGTTTTTACGGGTCATGGTTGTTTTTGGGTTTGGGTTGCTTGCTTGCTCCCTTCCCTACCATGACCCACTTTCTTTTTGCTGAACTATCGGGACGTTACCCGTTTTTCCTTCTTACCCAGAGCATCGCGTGCCATCCCAAGTGTTTCTCACTGTATGCGCCGCCCGAGGGCGCAGTCACAATGAGGCCATGTGTCCAGCCGCCCATTGTCTGCATGATAGCACTGCGTGGGTGTTTTCTAGATGGGGCGATTCTTTTTGTGCAAAAGAATCGCCATTTTCCGAAATAGGAAAATGGTCGGGGCGACAGGATTTGAACCTGCGACCTCCTGGTCCCAAACCAGGCGCTCTACCAAGCTAAGCTACGCCCCGATGCGGGGGGACGTGTAGCGGTGCTGCGGGGAAACACAAGGAGCATTACAATCTTTCGGCGGCGAGGAGGATGCCGGCGGCTTTGTCGAGGGTCTCCTGCCACTCGGCGGCGGGGTCGCTGTCGGCGACGATGCCGGAGCCTACGTGAAAGTGCGCTTCATCGCCCTCGATGACGACGGTGCGGATGGCGATGGAGAACTGGCTTTCGCCGTTGAAACCGAGCCAGCCGATGGCGCCGGTGTAAAGTCCGCGCGGTGTGGTTTCGAGTTCGGCGATGATTTCGCGCGCACGTTTTTTTGGTGCGCCGGTGATGCTGCCGCCCGGAAAGCACGCACGCAGCGCCTCGGCGTGATCCATTTCCGAACGCAGGCGGCCCTGAATGGTGGAAACGAGGTGGAAGACTTGCTCGTGCCGTTCGAGCTTCAGCAATTCGGGGACGGTGACGCTGCCAAATTCGCAGACCTGGCCGATGTCGTTGCGCTCAAGATCGGTGATCATGACCAGCTCGGCGATTTCCTTCGGCGAGGTGATTAAATCGAAGGCGCTGTGCTCATCGGCGAGCGCGTCGGCGCGGCGCGGGCGCGTGCCCTTGATGGGACGCGTGCGCACGCTGGAGCCGCTCATTTTCAAAAAACACTCGGGCGATGCCGAGAGAATACTACGCCCGCCGAGACTCATAAACGCAGCGTGCGGCGCAGGCGAATAATGGCGGAGCGCTTCGTAAAACGCCCACGGTTCGCCGTGCCACGGGGAGGCGAAACGATGCGTGAGGTTCACTTGATAGATGTCGCCAGCGGCGATGTATTCCTGCGCGCGGCGCACCATCGCGTGGTATTCCTCCGGTGCGAGCGCGTGGCGAAAATTGGGACGTTCGCAGTGCGCAGTCGTGTCGTCCGCGAGTCGCGAGGCAAGGTCGCCTGTCTCATGCCATTGCTGCGTGGCGTGGCGGAAGATGAGCGCGTTTTCGTAGAAGGCGAAATGGAACGTGCCGTCGTATTCGATGCTGCCCGCTGCGAAGCCGTGAGGCAGCCCGTCATCACGTTCGCCCGCGATGGTGCGTTCCGCGAGCGCTGTGCGAAAAGCGGTCCAGTCGCGCGAGATGTGCCCGCGAAATTCCGCGTCCGGTGCCGCAGCAACGATGGAGATCGCATCGGCGTCCGCTTTTGCGGAATCAAAAAAAACAAGACTCGGCAGATGACGCAGCCGTGCGGCGACCTCGGCAGGAGCGAGGTCGAGCGTGATGCGGCGCGGCGCGGCGGGCTGAATGGTGCTTGGCACGGAGTTGCAATTCGCGAGAAGGGCGGGCTTTTCAAATGAAAAATATGCGCATAGCCTCCACGGACAAATTTTTTTCGCCATGAAAACGCTTCTATTTTCGCTCCTCCTCGCCCTCCCCGCTTTTGCGCAAGACGCCAAGCCCGAGGAAAAACCCGAGTCGGAGGCGTCCAAGCCCGAACTGCCCGCTCTGCCCGCGCCAGAGGACGAAAGCGATCTTCTCAAAGGCCAGCCCGGCGGGCGCCTAAAACCCGCCCCATCGGTATTGCCGGACAACGTTCCGCCATCCGCGAAACGCAGCCCAGAGAAGCCGCGCACAGGCACCTCGCTGAAACCGCCCACCACCTCGGAGGACTTGGATTTGCGCATCCGCTACCGCGAAGCACGCAACCGCGCAGCAACTGACGCGAATGTGCAAGCTGCGTGGGAAGATTCGCGAGAAGCAAAGACGGATTTTGAGAAGCGCGAAGCCATGAAGCGCTACTACAACACGCTCTACAAAAAGATGCTCGCGCTCGACAAAGGCATCGCCCCTCTAGTGACGGAGCGCCAGCGCGTGGCGCTGCACCGACTCGATAAAACACGTATCGAGCCGACAATGGATCCGTTCGATGAAGCACGCCGTCGCGCCGTAGATAATCTGATCCAACATTCCTATTGCCCGTGATCGTTTAGGCCGGTAACTTCTCCGCGCTTTCGTGAATGGCGCCTTCGTCTAGAGGCCTAGGACGCAGCCCTCTCAAGGCTGTTACACGGGTTCGAATCCCGTAGGCGCTGCCATTCTTTTCAACGCGGAAGAAAACTACGTCACCGGCGGGATGCTGCCGTGTGGGGGCTGGTTCGGGCGGAGGATGAGGAGGAGATTTGCTGCGAGGATGAGCGCGCCACCTGCGAAGAGCTGCCATGTCAGCTGCTCATTTGCGTAGGAGACGTGCGCGAACATGGAGAACCACGCTGGTAAAAACAGCGCCCAGATGGATGCGAAGATGGGTTCCGTGGAGTAAATCAAGCCGGCCTGCGTGGAGGTCACGTATCGCTGCCAGCGGGTCATCGCCGCGTATGCGAAAACGGTGCAGACGAGCGCGAGCAGCATCGTCATGGAGAGGACACCGATGGATGAGTAGGCGTGGAGGATTCCGCTTCCGCCGCCGACGAGTGCGAATGGCAGCAGGACCGCGCCTTTCACTGCGAACATCATCGTTGCCGCGCGTCCCATGTCGTTTTGCTGAAACTCGCGGCGTTCGAGGCAGAGGATCTGTCCGGTGAAAAGTGCCGCGCCGAGGATCGTCTCCCATTCGCCGCGTCCGAGCTTGATTGAGCCGAGTTCGACTCCGTTCAGCACGGTGCAGCCGGCCATCACGAGCACGCAGGCGATGATGACATACGTCGAGGGCATTCGTTTGGATCGGAGCGCGACGACGAGTGGGACGAAGACGCAGGTGAATTGTGTGAAGAAGGCCGAGGTGCTCGCGGCGATGTAGTTTTGTGCGTCGGTTTGGAGCAGCATTCCGAGCCCGCCGTAGATGCCCAGTTCCAAACCTTGTCGAAATTCGAGTCGCGTGAAGCCGCGCATTTTTCCGCGCAGCAGAAGTGCCATCACAATGGTCGCGATGAGCATTCGATTAAACAAAATGAACGCTGCGTGAAACCACTCTGGCCGCCCCGGAAGAACAGCGGCTTGCGCGAGCATCACTGCCTTTGCAGTCGGGAAGCTGAGTCCCCATGCCGCAGTCGTGAGCGTCAGCCGCCAGATTGCTGTGCTTACGAGATTTTTGCTCACTTTCCCGCCCGCTGTGCGGCGAGCACGGTGTTGTGCATGAGCATGGCGATGGTCATGGGGCCGACTCCGCCGGGCACTGGCGTGATGGCGCGGCACTTCGGCGCGACTTCGGCGAAGGCCACGTCGCCTACGAGTTTCGAGCCTTTTGGCGATGTGGGATCGGCGACGCGGTTGATGCCCACATCAATGACCACCGCTCCTTCGCGGACGAAATTCGCTTTTACAAATTCCGGCTGCCCGATGGCCGCGATGAGAATGTCCGCCTGCGCGCAAACTGCCGCGAGGTTCTTCGTGCGTGAGTGCGCGACGGTCACGGTCGCATCACCGCCACGGCCTTTGTTCATCAAAAGAAACGCCATCGGCTTTCCGACGATCATCGAGCGTCCGAGCACGACGACGTTCGCCCCTGCTGTCTCGATGCCGCTTTCCATTAGCAGTCGCTGGCAACCGAGCGGTGTGCATGGCACGAACGCATCGGGATCGCCCATCGCGACCTTGGCGACGTTCACGGGGTGAAATCCGTCCACGTCCTTGCGCGGGTCGAGTGCTTCGACGATGGCGCGTTCGTCAATGTGCTTCGGCGGCGGCGACTGCACGAGGATGCCGTGAATGGCTGAGTCGGCGTTGAGGCGGTGGACTTCCGCGAGTAATTGCTGTTGCGTGGTCGCGGCTGGCATCTCGATTTTTACGCTGTGCATCCCGAGGTCTGCGGCTGTGCGCTCTTTGCTGCGCACGTAGGCGTGCGAAGCGGGATCGTCGCCCACGACGACCACGGCGAGACCCGGCGTGATGCCTTTCGCTTTTAGCTCCGCGACTGCTGCGCGGGTTTGTTCGTTGATTCGTTGGGCGATCGCTTTTCCATCAATAAGCTGCATGGGCAGATGAGGGCGGAAGGAACGGGGAAGAAGCAAGTTTGTAGTTCCAGATTATCGTGCGAATTCGCTGTGGGAGGTTTTTTGGGGACAGCTGGCGCTTTGGAAAATATCCACAAAGGCGTGATGCCACTCAACCTTGAGGGTGGGTCACTGCTCAAGTTCGGCTTCGGGGAGAGGTTTTCTTAAGAATGATTGGGGAATATCCAGATTTTGAGAAAAAATGAGGCCGTGCTCAGATGAGTGGTGAAATATTTTTCAAATAAAAGAATATCTTTGAACGTATCCTAGGTAGAGCAATCCAAGAGAACATGACCTTAATCACATTAACGACCGACCAGAGTGATAAAAAAACGATTGACCTCTTGGAACGGAAGCCGCTATTGATACGTCCATACAATGGAGTGACAACGAAACTCCTGTGAAAACTTTATCCGACAGAAAAACAAACAACCAAAAAGCAGAGAAACAAACAGACCCGAAACCAAACTGCTACAACCACTAGAAAGAGAAGGTGCCATATGTCCCGCTACGATGATTCAGATTCAGGATTCAAAATCTACCTCCGAGAAATCGGCAAAACGCCGCTTTTGACCCCCGCAGAGGAGATCAAACTCGCCGCCCGCATCAAGCGAGGCGACAAGGAGGCTCGCACTCACATGATCAAGGCGAACCTCCGCCTTGTGGTCAAAATTGCCCATGATTACGGCAATCTTGGCCTGCCACTGCTCGACCTCGTCTCCGAGGGCAACATCGGCTTGATGAAAGCCGTGGAGCGCTTCGACCCTGCAAAGGGCGGCAAGCTCTCGACCTATGCGGCGTGGTGGATCAAACAATCCATCAAACGCGCACTGGCCAACCAATCGAAGACCATCCGTCTGCCCGTCCATCTTGTGGACAAAATCTCCAAGATTCGCCGCGTCGCCATCAGTATGAGCGAAGAACTAGGCCGCGAGCCCACCGACGAGGAATTGGCAGAGGAAGTCGGCATTTCCGCATCCAAACTCTCGCAGCTCCGCACCGTGAGCATTCGTCCCGCATCGCTAGATGCGCCGATGAATGAAGACGACGGCACGGAGTTCGGTGAAATCGTCGGAGACAGCGACGCGGTGGACCCTTCCGAAAACCTGTCCGACAAAAACATGCAGGAGGAAATCACTGATTTGCTCGGCGTGTTGGATGAGCGTGAGCGCAAAATCATCAACTCACGCTTCGGCCTCGATGGCGGCTCTGCCCGCACCCTCGAGGAAGTCGGGATGAAATTCGGTGTCACCCGCGAACGCATCCGCCAGCTCCAAAACATCGCGCTGGCGAAATTGCGCCGCGCACTCCGCAAGCGCGAGCATCCGATCGAGCATCTCATCCAAGGCATGGCCGACGATGAAGATCTCAAGGCCATCGCCTCGAATAACTAAACAATTGCCATAGGTGGTTCCCGCCCTGCCGGCGAAGAGAGTCGGCAGGGCGGTTCCTTTTTAAGGCGAAGGAGAGGGCATCAATTCTTTGAGGAACGTTTTGAAGAGATGCTTGATAGGGACAACTCTGCAGAGGTTTACCACGTCTGGCCGCGAGTTTTCTCTAAGTTCTTAGAAAGGCTGGTGGTTGTCTGCGCGCGCGCTACACACGGCGCTCGCTTCAAATTCCCAACTTCTGAAAATTCCCATGAAACGCTGCCTTCAACTCATTCTCTTCATCTGCCTCACACTCTCCGCAGTCGCTGCGGAGCCGCTGCGGGTATTCATCCGTGGTGGAAAAAAATCGCACGGCCCGAATGCACATGAGCATGAAAAATTTCTGAACGACTGGAAGGTGCTGCTCGCGGATCGCGGGATGAAAACGGACGGCGCGATGGACTGGCCGACCGCCGAACAGCTCAAACAGACCGACGTGCTCGTGATGTATGCGCAGGAAGGCGGCAACGCGACCGAGGAGCAGAAGGCCAATGTCGCCGAGTTCACGAAGCGTGGCGGCGGGCTCGTGGTCATTCACACAGCGTCGGTGAGCAATGATCCGCCGTGGTGGAAGAGCGTCATCGGCGGCGCGTGGGTGCCGGGAAAGACGAAGTTCAAAGAGGGGATGATGGATCTCTATTACACCGAGAACCAAAAAATCGGCGGCGGACATCCCATCACGCGGGGCGCGTCGAATTTCCGCATCAACGACGAGATTTACTACGACATGGACATCTCGCCCGACGTGAATGTGCTGGCCACGAGCTACACGCCATACGGACGCGGCGGCAAGGGTGGCGGCGACAAGGTGCAGGTCTTCGACGTTCAGCCGATGATGTGGGCTTACGAAAAAACTGCCGAGGGCGGAGCTAAACCCTACCGCGCCGTGGTGAGCATCCCCGGCCATCTCTACTTCACTTTTGAAAAACCGCACTTCCGCGCGGTGTTGCTGCGCTCGATTGCGTGGGCGGGTCATCGCGAAAATGTGGACGAATTTTGCAAGAAAGAGGAAGTCGCCTCGCTCACATATCCCGAGGGCGGGCCGCAGAAACCCGAGGACACGCTCAAGGCGCTGGAGGTTCACCCGGATTTCAAGCTCACACTCGTGGTCGCCGAACCGCTCATCAACAAACCGATGAATTTCGACTGGGACCCGGCTGGCCGTTTGTGGGTCGCCGAGACGCCCGAGTATCCGAATGGCCGTCGTGGGATGCGCCCGGATTACCGTGGCAAGGAGTGGAAGGATCACGGTGGCATTGACCCCGCTGTCGGCCAGCAGGAGCGCAAGGCGCTCGACAAAATCAGCATCCTCACATCGAGCAAAGGCGACGGCGTGATGGACAAAAAAGTGGTCTTTTACGAAGGACTCGAACTCGTCACCGGCTTCGTCTTT
>CAMBOD010000063.1 GCA_945868985.1 Prosthecobacter debontii
GGATTACCGTTGGGGGGCGGCGGTTGTGTGCCAGTGGGTGGAGGCTGTGTCCCGACTGGGGGAGGTTGTGTTCCAAGCGGCGGCGGCTGTGTGCCGTTTTGCAGCGGTGGATTTCCGGGCGGCGGAGGTTGCACGCCGTTCGGTGGAGGCTGCATTCCCGGAGATGGCGGTGGCTGCGGGCCGCGAGGCGGCGGCTGTTGGGCGAAGGCGCTGGTGACGATGAGAACAGCGGTGAGCGTGGTGATGCTGCGTGTGAGTTTGGTGTTCATGGGTCGTGTGTTTGTTTTTTGTGCGACGGATTTTTTCCGTATGGCCGCACTGTGGCACCTCACTGTTAAGAGCGTATGTCTCCGACCCGCGTTTATTGTAATGGATGTGTAAAAGTGGAGGCGCGCAGTGTCCGGGCCGCACGACTCGATTTCTGCAATCACACTGCCTGAAAGGATTGGCGCGTAGCGCCAGCGACAACGGTAGCCGTGTGCAAGGAGCGCAGCGACGCAGCCCACGGATCGCGGAGCGCATCCATGCACCGCGTATGCGGTGCGACAAACGGTGGCGCGTGAATGGTCGCGCCACTACGCGGCGCTTGCCGTTTCTTTACCTTTCCGTGGGTTTCGCTGCGCTTCACCCACGGCTACCGTAGTTGCTGGCGCTACGCGCCACATGGCGGCCTGACTGTAGAAATCGTATAAGCGGTCGCATAGGCACAAAAAAACCGGCGCAGCTTTTGGCCGCGCCGGTTTTTGAATTTGAATGCCGAAACTTACTTGAGGACGGCGGCGTGGAATTCCTGCCAGTCGTCGAGGTTGTTCAGGTCAATCGCACCGGGGAGGACGCTGCCGTCATCGGGCAGGCCGCTCGCGCTGAGGATGCCTTTGCGGGTCGCGTCATCGTGGCAGTAGCCGAGGATGGCGAGGTTGTGGCGATGGATGTCGGCTTTCGTCAGCTTGGTGGCGTTCTGCTTCACCCACGCTTCGAATTGCGGGTAGGTGGGCTTGCTGGACTTGACGAATGCAGTGACCGCAGCGGCGTCGAAGCCGAGTTGGTTGCAAGTCATCTGGTCGTATCCCTGACCGAGGCCGGGATAGCCTGCTGCGAGTTTTCCTGCTGCTTCGAGGCTGAGTTTCAGCCAGAGGCGCGGGAGATGAAGGGCGCCGAGAGGGCCTGCGACGCCGGAGCTGATCAATGGAACGTAGCTCATGGTATTGTGTATTTGGTTGTTGGTTTTTGTTTTGTTTATCGCCCGCGTTGTGCGGGCAAATTTTTACTTTTTCTTCTTTGGGCCGCGGCCTTTGAAGGTCAGCTCGGCGATGCCGCTCTTGTCGAGGTGGCCGAGGCCGAGCTTGGTGAGTTTGGTGTATTGGGCGAACGTGGCCGCTGCGAGCGGGAGGTTGAGCTTCTGCGATTTGGCGATGCCAAGCGCGATGCCGCTGTCCTTCGCTGCGTGCGCGGCGGAGAAGAAGCAGGCGTGGTCGCGGTTCACCATGTCTTCGCCGTCGGTGACGAGCACGCGGCTGTTTGCGCCGGTCTGGCTGAAAACTTCCATCACCGTCTTGAGATCCAGCTTCAGCGCGGAGGCGAGGCCAAGGCCTTCTGCGAGTGCTGCGGTGTTGATGTTCATCACCATATTGACGAGTGCTTTCAACTGCGCGGCCTGACCGGCTTTGCCGATGTAGCGCATGAGTTTACCTTCGTCGCTGAGCTTGGTGAGCAGCGGTTTCACTTTCTCGAAGACGGCTTTTTCACCACCGCACATGAGATAGAGTGTGCCCTGGCGCGCCTGATTGATCGAGGAAGCCATGCAGCCTTCGAGCGATGCGGCCTTCGCTTTTTTGGCCAACTTTTCCACCTGCACGTGGACGCCGGGCGAGATGGTCGCGCAGTTCACAAAGACGCGGCCTTTTGCGCCAGTGAGGAGGTTGTCTTTCTTGTTCGAGAAAATATTGAGCATCGCCTTGTCGTCGGTGACGACGGTGATGACGACGTCGCTCAGCGCGGTGACGCGGGCGAGCTTGGTGCAAGCTTCCGCGCCGAGTTCTGCTGCGAGGTCATCTGCTGCTTTCTTGTTGATGTCATAGACGGCGGTGACTTTGTAGCCCACGTCTTTCAAACGGCGGGCCATATTGGCGCCCATGCGTCCGACTCCGACAAATCCGATCTTTTGTGCCATAAATAGTATGTGTGTTTTGAGTTGAGGGGCGCTCGTTTTAGCCGTGGCTGCATGGCTGGCAAGCGCGACGTGCGTGAAATTTGCGTGGAGGCCTGACCTCGCACCGATGCCACCTCGCCTACGCGATGAAGGAGCAGACGTATTCGCAAATTCCGGCGGCGACTTCGATGTCGAAACCGCTGTTTGCAGGAACATCGAACGCGCTGCCTGCTGCATATTCGCGCGTGTCGCTTTGGCCGTCGAGTTTCACGTGGCAGTTTCCGGCGACGATCTCCATGCGTTCGGCTTGTGCGGTTCCGAAGTGAAATTTACCGGGATAAATTAGCCCGAGCGTTTTCTTGCTGCCGTCGGCAGCGAGGATGGTGTGGGAGACGACCTTGCCGTCGAAATAGACGTTGGCCTTGGCGATTGCTGTGACGTTGGTGAATTGCATGAGGCGGCGTTTAGCGGGCCGGGTAGGGGATTGTAAATTTCCGATTGCCGATTGCGGACTCCTCGGCGCATCGCGCACACTGCAAAATATGTCGCGCTCCGTAGTCGCCCGTTCACTCGAACCACTCGCCGCCTCGCTCTGGGGATTTTTTCTCGCATGGACTGCGCTGCTCGCGGTGGCATGGGTCGGCGCGATTGATGAATTCTGGCTGAAGGCAAACGTGAGCAACCCGGGTCTGCGTGACGCGCTCGTGATGCTTTTCAACTCAGTGATGCCTGCATGGATTGCGCTCGGTGTTGCAAATGTTCACCTCGCCGTATCGCGCGAGGAAGGATTGAAGACCGCGCGCCACTGGCTGCGCTTAGTGCTGGGGCTTTCATTTTTACTGGGTGTGATCGCCGCGAATACCAATGCGCTTTTTGGAAGGGCGTATTTCTCCGCTGGACTCGGCGTGCGTCTAGTCGGCGTGCCGGTGGGCTGGGCGCTGTTGTGGGTGCTGGTGTTGATTGGCGCACGAGAACTGGTTCTTTGGCTGCGCCCACGGGCGGCTCATCACGCGACGGCGTTCGCTGGCAGTGCGCTGGTCGCGCTGACGTTCGTGAATCTCGAACCGCTGGCGCAGCACTTCACATGGTGGTTCTGGCGACGCGATAAATTCGCCGTTGCCACATCGCTGCCATGGCATTTCACGCTCGTTATTATGGTATTCGCAATCGTGCTTGGCTGGCTGTTGCGGGAAATTTCCATTGTCCCACGGACGAAGCGTCGCTCTCGCAAAGCGGCAATCATTTTCCTTCTGCTCAATGCGGTCGCCATCGCTGCGCACCTGCGGCTCTGGCTCTTTCCACCGCAAAGTTCGCCGGTGGAAATTTCGGTGCCGATGTAGAAAACTTACTTCCCGCGTTGCGGTGGAGCGTCTTCGTCGGCTATGGAGGCTTGGTGCGTCGCACTTGGTTTTCCATCCTGCTGTTGTTTGTCGCCACGTTTGCGGCCTACGTGCCCGCGTTGCGCAATTCGTTTGTTTGGGATGACACCGCGCTGGTTCTACGCGACCCGCTCATCCGCTCATGGCGGCTCGCGCCGGACGCTTTCCGCGAATTTCTCTTCCTCGATGCGACGGCGAGCAATTTCTACCGCCCGCTCCAGCGCCTCACCTACACCGCCGATTACGCGCTGTGGGGCATCGCCCGTGATGCTGGTGAAAAGACCGGCGCACCCGAGGCTGGTGATCAAGCCGACATGGCTGCGATTCAGCGCGCAGCACAGCCGGGCTGGCATTTCACCAGCGTGTTCGTTCACGCGCTTGCTGCGATTGCGTTGTGGTTTTTGCTACGCGCATGGATTGGCGGTTGTGTGTGGCCGATGCTCGGCGCACTGGCGTGGGCGGTGCATCCTCTGCACACGAGTGCAGTGACGTATGTGAGCGGTCGGGCCGATCCTCTAGCAGCGCTGTTTGCTTTTAGCGCACTCGCGCTCGTTGTGCGTGCACACAAAAATGGCGGACTCACGAAGGGCGACCGTCCCGCTGCGTGGTGTGTGATGGGCGCGGGGCTGTGCGCCTTCGCTGCGCTGCTCAGCAAGGAAAGCGGAGTTGCCGCGCTCTCATTATGGCTTGTGTGGTTGCTCACCAAAGCGCGCCGCGATACGCGCGCATGGCTGGCGTGGGCGGCCTGTGCAGTGATTGTTTTGGGTGGTTATCTTGCTTTGCGAAGCACGGCGGATCGCACACCAGTTCCTCCATCGTAAGAAGCGACGCCTTGGGCGGTGAGGCCGATCCTCGCCGCCCGTTCGCTTGCAGAATACACCACTTTGTTTGTCGCACCTCACTCGCTCCACATGGAGCGCGATGTTTCCACCCGCCCGATGGGTGATGGTGAGACAACCCTTCGCTGGGCGCGCTGGCGTGAAGCTCAGACACTCGCTGGATTTCTGATCGCACTCGGTCTTGTGTTGTGGGTGCGCTGGGCGATCCGCCGCGCGCCGGATGCTGCGGTGGCGCTTGCTTGCTTCGTCGCGACGTGGCTGCCGGTGAGTAATTTCATCAGCCTGAATGCCACCGTCGCCGAGCACTGGCTCTACGTGCCGAGCGCATTTCTCATCGCAGCCATCGCATTCACATTTCGTGACCGCAGCACACCGCGCGTTGCTATTGCAATCGCCGCCTCGTGGATGATCTTCCTCGCGGTGCAGACGGCACGACAGCAGGACTACTGGCACGACCAGCGCACGTTCGTCACCGAGACCGCCGCACGTGCAGGACGTGGCGTAAGGATGCTGGTGAATCTCGGTCAGATCGCCGCCGCCGATGGCCAAGACCCAGAGGCACTCGCGCTTTACCACGAGGCTTTGAAAATGGAGCCGACTCTCGCAGTCGCACACTTCAACGTGGCAACGATTGCGTTTCGTCAAAAGGACTACGCTTTAACTCTCGACGAGCTGTCGAAAGCTGAAGCGTCACCGCTTTTCCATGCCGACGCGCTCGTCCTACGCGCCGCCATCGCCGAGGCTCAAACCGGCCGGCCGCATATCGCACTCCTCGCCCAGGCAGCCGATGCAGCGCCAAGAAACTGGAGTATATGCCGCCGGCTCCCGCTCAAGCTCGCGGCCATCGGGAAACCCAACAGCGCCTACGAAGACATCCTTCGCCAGAACAACGTCCGTCCATATCGCGCAGATGCGTGGCGGCTCCTCGGTCAGATTGCCGAACAGCTTGCCCAGCCAGCCATCGCAGCCCGCGCCTACGGCGAAGCTGCCAACCGTGACACCCGCGATTCTTACTCCCGCGAACGTCTGCGCGCACTCCGTTCGTCGCTGTAAAGTTTGGTTTGCCCCCACGCCCGGAAAATGCCATTGCAATGCGTGCCGGGTGACCCTGTCCCCCGAGTCCGGCGGGAGACAAAAGCATATGGCAACGAAAACCAAAAAAACAGAGGGGTCGGCCAACGGGGCCACCAAAACCGCAACGAAACGCAAGATCGTCGCCCAGCCAGAAACGGCTCGGGCAATCAAGCCGACGGCTCCAGTCAAAAAAACTGCGCCACGGAAAAAGCCAGCCACTTCGCAAATCGCACGGGAAGTGATCGCATTACGCGCCTACTTCATCGGCGAATCGCGGATGAGGACCGGGCAGCCGGGCGATTCGCTGAGCGACTTGATCGAGGCGGAGCGCCAGATTCTCGCCGAGGCAGGAAAGTAGCGCATTTCCGAAATTGTAGCGGCGCTTGAAGAAATTCACGCGCTAGCGTCAATCGTCGCTGTCGCTCACAAACGTGAGTTCCTGCGAGGCGTGACCGTCGGCGTAGAGCACGTTGATTTTATTGGAGAGGTGAGGGTGAAATCCCTCTTTGTCGGCGAGCACCATGATACGGCTCGGAGTATCGAGAGTATCCAGTTTCATGTAGTTCACGCTGAGGCCGGCGAGGCGCTGGCCGTTAAGTTTGGTGTTCCAGAGATAACTGGTGCCGCTGGTTTCGGCGAGGCGCCTGGTATCTGCGGGACAGGCGAAAACTCGCGGGTCCTGCACGTAGGAAGCTAGCACGGTATCGATCGCATCGCTTTTCTCTGACTTATCCCACCGAGCCATGACGAGAGTGGGAAAAGTGGTGTCGTGTTCGCCGAGATATTTGATGAGTCCAGCTCCGATCTGCCGCATATTTTGCGTGCAGGTAGATGTGTGGGCTGTGCGCTGAATATGCAGCCACACGGGATAACTGAGTGCCGCAAGTGCGAGGATGATTCCGACAACAGCCGCAAGTTCTACGAGCGTGAAGGCGCGCTGTCTCCGCCCGCTTGTTCTTTTGCTCACCGATTCCATTGGATGGATTTTTCCAGCTCCTCGATAAAGGGGAGCGCGTCCATCTTGGCCTCGATAGTGGCTTCACTGAAATAGGCTCTGAGGCCCTCGTTCACGATTTTGCGTTGCTGGGCAGGGGTGAGTTCGGCGGGCATTTTTTCGCCGCCGCGTGCGCGCAAATCCTGCACGGCCTTTTCCACCATTTCCCGACGCTTGATCGGGTGCATCGTATTGAAGTTTTCGATCATCCGCTTGAAGTCGGTTGGAAGGATGAGTTCGAGATAATGTGATCGCTCTTCTGTCGTCATCGCCAGCCAGAACGGCTCTAACTGCTTTCTTTCCCGCAATTCGTAGCGTTCGTTTTCCTCCAGTCCGTTCACCTTTGCGGCGATGGCCTCGACGATTTCTTTACGCTTCTCCGGCGTGCTGTTTTCGAGGGAGTGTGTGAGGGAAAATGCGGCAATTTTCTTGGCAGTGGGTTTGTTTGCCTCAACCCAAAAAGTCACCCCGCCCACAGTGAGCGAAAGGCTCGTGAGCACGGATAAAACGATGGGGTAGGTGGGACGCATTGATTTCCCTCTAGCCTACTTCGTGCCTGATGACAACCAGAGAAAATAACTGACTTTTGGGCTAACAACCTACGGCGAAAGGCGCTCGATCCGCCATTTCGCGGCGTCCCTGCAATAGCGCAGGCGGTCATGCAGGCGGCTGGCGCGCCCCTGCCAGAACTCGATGGTAGCTGGCACAACGACGTAGCCACCCCAGTGTTCGGGGGCTGGCGGGTTTTCCCCAAGGCGCGCGCGCATTTCCTCAAATGCCCGCTCCAGCGGCTCGCGGCTCGCGATGATTTCGCTCTGCTTCGACGCCCATGCGCCAATCCGACTGCCAGCTGGGCGCGTGGCAAAATATGCCTCCGTCTCGGCGCGAGGAATGCGCTCCACGTGGCCGGTCACATTCACCTGCCGCTCATGCGGTGCCCACCAAAACGTGAGCGCGCAGCGCGGGTTATTCGCAAGCTGGCGGGCTTTTGCTCCTTCGTAGTTGGTAAAAAAGATGAAGCCACGGCTATCGCACGCTTTTAGTAAAACCGTGCGCGACCATGGCTGGCCCTCGGCGTCCACTGTAGAAAGCGTCATCGCGTTTGGCTCCATGAGTTCGTGCTCCACGGCTTCTGCGAGCCATTTGCCAAATTGCGCGACAGGATCGGTGGCGAGGTCGCTTTCCAGCAAGCCGTGCTGGCGGTAATCGCGGCGGAGATTGGCGAGGTCGAGATTCGTAGGCATGGCTGAAGTTGTCCCGAAGCACGCCGCACGACAAGACACGGCTTGCCCTCGATGAACTATGTCTTGGCGCGAGGCAGAGTGATATGCGGCTCGCGAAGATAAAGTGGTTCCAAGTCGTCGCGAGCGATAATGCCGCGCCCGTCCGCGGCCAGCCGAGCGAGTGTGAGCGAAATCGGGAGCGCGATTTTTGCCTGCGGAAATAGCGAGAGTGGCTCTGGCGAAAAGATCGCCTGCTCAGGAAACTCTGTGAGCCGGACGCGCAATAGATCCTCCGAAAGCAGGAGCGGGCCTTCGACGCATACGCCGTTTTCCACACGGGTGAAATAGAATGTCTCCCGCCGCGCATCGCCAATTGCGATATAGCTCGGTGCGTCCGTTTCCAGCGCGGCTACGCTCGCAATGCCGACGAGACGTGCGCCGTTGCTCATGCTTACGCCGAGCGCGGCGGCGATGGCGATTCGCACACCCGCGTAGCTGCCGGGGCCGAGTCCGACCGCGATCACGTCCACTCGCGGCGCGAGGGCACGGGCCTTTTCCAAAATGGGAAACAGCGTGCTCGTATGGCTGCGGTCGGCGCTGAAAGTTTCGTCGAGCAAGACGCGTTCGTTGTCGAGGACGGTGACAGAACCGCGATTGGTAGAAGTATCGAGCGCCAGCGTGATCATGATTCGGAAATTTCCCGTGTATCTCCATCTCCAGCGCAAAATTTGAACCAGCGCGTCACCTTCGGCAGCAGCGCGGGAAATTTCCCAGCCCACTCGATGGCGACAACACC
>CAMBOD010000064.1 GCA_945868985.1 Prosthecobacter debontii
TCATCAGCGGTTGAAAAGGAACGCAGGTGTGTTGATCAATGCCCAAGCTAGGTCTTGCGCGCTGGTGAGGCGGCGGTTGGTGAGCTGGGCTTTTGATTGCTCCACGTCCTGTCGGAGGCGCACGAGTTTCGGGCCAGACGGAATCTGCACGTCTGCGCTGGGGATGGCGGAGCGGCGCTGGGCGATACCGGGATCGGGCGGCAGCGGCAGCTGGTTTTTTGCTACAGCGAGGCGGAGTTTACTGAGTTCCGGATCATATTCCTTCCAGTATGCGACGAGCGCGGCTTTGTCTTCGTCGCTGCGTGCGGCGGGGATTTTCTTGAGCGCATCAATGAGCGCTTGAGGATAACCGACTTGCACGGGCGCGGTGGCGGTGGTGACCCAAAGGCGGAAGCGTGCGATGGAGAATCCGCCGTTGCGCGGCTGATTCAACTCGAAGCGCAGGCGCACTCCTTTCTCCGCGTCGCCGATTGGTTTTTCGAGTGTGAGCGCGCCAAAATGCGGCACGCCGAATCCGCCGTGAACTCCCCAGCCGTTGTTTTCGTCTCCCTTTTTCCCATCAATTGCCTTTTGGATTTCAAAAGCCTTCTGGTTGAAGTCGGCAACAGCGCTCGTGAATTTCACGACGTTGGGCACGGCTTCCGCGCCGAATTCACCGACTTTCATCGTCAGCTCGCCGAGGACGAAATTCCCATCTGCGCCCGTCCGTCCGGGGCCGAAGTTTGTTTCTGCAGCAGAAGGCAGAACTTCGATGCCGATGCCGGTGATGCCCGCGATTTTTGTATCCGCGATCACCACGTAATCGGTTTTTGGAGGACGCTCGCCCGTGGCAAGGATCGATCCGTCGGCTTGTTTGTTCAGCGAGACTCCGCCGGTCGCTTGCATCGGGAGAGTGTCGAGAGGGAACCAGCCGGTGAGTGTGCGTGCGACCGGCGCGGTATTTTCAAAAACTGACTGCGCGGCTGCGAGGCTCTTTGTTTCGTAATCCTTCACCGCCGCCTCCGAAGCTGCGACTGCTGCGACGCGCTGTTTCTCCGCCTCGGCAAGTTTTGCCGCGCTCTCGGCTTCGTAGCGTGCGAGTTCCGCCTTGGCTTTTTCGATCTCTACCGCGCGTTCCGCCTGCAATTTTGCGATGATGGGAGCCTGCTCTTTTTCCAATTCTTCGAGTTGCTTTAAAATCGCAGCGTGGTCGCGATCCATCACGCTCCAGCTTTCCATCACCTTGTTGATTTCCGGTTCGCTGGCCGGGCGGCTGAGCACGCGCACAAAAAGTTCGTCCACGAGCTTGCGATCATCGGGCTGCGCGGCGGCGAGCTTCGCGATGTCGTTCGCCGGGTCGCCGATTGCCTCCGAAACTGCGGGGCCGCCGAGCAGCGCCATGATGCTGCCGAGTCCCAGGTCGCTGCTGCGCTCACATTCGCATGAGCTTTCCCGTGCGGGCCGCCCGAGATTGGCGAGGAAGCCGCTCGGCAAATCCGTCGCCGAATCGGGAAGCTGCCCGGCGCGCAAACCGCCCGGCAGACGCGGGCCGGTGCCCACCACTTTCAATACGGAATCGTAGAGCACCTCGGCGGGCAGACGCCGTGCGAGGGCGTGCGAGTAGTTCGTTTTGTCGTCGGTGTTCCATTGGTTCGTGGCGATGGCGAGCTGGTAGGTGCGCGACTGGCAGATGATTCGCATCACGTGGCGCACATCGAAACCGTGGGTGATGAATTCCTTCGTGAGATGGTCGAGCAGTTCGGGATTCGTTGGCGGGTTGCCCGCGCGAATGTCGTCGAGCGGCTCGATGATCCCCGCACCGGTGAGATAGCCCCAGAGGCGGTTCACATAGCTCGTGGCAAAATAGCGGTTGTCCGGCGAAGTCATCCACGCTGCGAGTTGCTCGCGCCTCGTGCCATTCGACTCGGCCTTGGCTGGGTAGGGGAACTCGGGCGCGGCGATCTTGTTCGTCCGCAGATGTGTGACTTCACCCTCGGTCTTGTCGCTGATGATTTCGTAAAGCGGACGCGATTTTTCCACCTCGGTGCCCGCGATTTTTCCACCGCCGCCAGCCGGGTCGGCCACCAGGGCGACCTGCGAGAAAAACGCGGACGTGTGGTAATACTGATCCTGCGTCCAGCGCTCGAAGGGATGGTCGTGGCACTTGTTGCAGTTGAAGCGCGTGGCGAGGAAAAGGTGCGTCGTGTTTTCCATCGCCTCCACCGGATCATGCAGGATTTTCCAGTAGCTCGCCGCCGGGTTCTGTTTGTTCGATCCGCTCGCGGTGAGGATTTTTCGCACGAACTGATCGTAGGGCGTGGCGGTCTCGATCTCCTTGCGAATCCACTCGCGGAAAAGCCGCGCGCCTTCCTTGCCGAGAAATTTTGAATTCACCTGCAAAAGGTCCGCCCATTTGTTCGCGGAGTGTTCGATGAATTCCGGCGAGGCGAGCAGCTTTTCGATCACCGCGTCGCGCTTCACGCGCACTGGGCGTGAGTCGGCGAGGAAAGTGCGCACATCCTCCGCGCTCGGCGGAAGGCCCGTGAGGTCGAGCGAGACGCGGCGTAGAAAATCCGCATCGCTGCACAATTCGGACGGCGCGATTTTCATGCGCTGCCATTTTGAAGCAACGAGTTCATCAATGCGCCCCCACGTCTCCGGCTGTTGCCAGACGAAGCCTTTGCGGTCGCCCATCACGGTGAGCGTCGTCGCGGCATAGTTGCCTTCGTAGCGCGCGAGCAGCGGGGCTTCGCCACGACGAAGCGTCTCGACGAGCCCGCCGCCGTCGGTCTTCGCCACGTCGCCATTGCCACTCTCGACGAACGCCTCCGCAGTCACATCGCGCGTTTTGCCATCGCTGAAAGTCGCCACGATGCGCACCTGCTGCCGCGCGCCGATTTGCTGCACCACGGGGTCGCGCGGGGAAACTTCAATCTTCACCACGCGCGGCGCAGCGAGGTCGAGTTTCGCGCCGTCGGCGATCCAAGCACGCAGGATGTCGTAATACTTGTCGCCGAGCTTCGTGCGCTGCCCGCCTTCGTGCGGCACGCCCGCCGTCGCCTTGAGCAGCATCAGCGAATCATCCGGCGACGCAACATTCAGCCGCCGCCCCGCGAGATCATCCTTGAGCGAACGCACGTCGAAAATCGGATCGTATCCGCGCAGCGAGAGCTTGAAGCCGAACTTGCCATCCTTCGCGCCGTGGCACGTCCCCGCATTGCACCCGAGTCGTGTCATCACCGGATTTACATCGCGGATGAAATCCACGGACTGCACTTCTTGCATCTGTGCCACTTCCACGGGCACGGATGCGGACTGACCCGCAATCTCAACGCGCAGAGAACCCGCACCATTTTTCAGCGGAGTCACTTTCCCGGTCGCATTCACCTCAGCCGCGCCGCCATTGAGAGCGAGCTTCGCAATGCGTGTGACATCCACCGTCGAGCCGTCCGCGAGCTTCGCTGATATGACCAACTGCGCGGCCTCATACTTACCGGCGATGACGACCTTCGGCGGTTGCACGTCGAGGCCCACCACCTTTGCACCATCGGGCAGAGATTCGGCGGCGATCAGCGCAGGCGCGGCGAGAATCAGAAATAAAATGCTGTGTCTCATGGAGTCTATTTGGCGGCGGTTGGCGGGTTGGTTTTGAGCGGCACGGGGATGAATTCCTTCACGACTTTCGGGTCTGTCGCGCTGACGATGCGCACTTTTCCATCTTCGCCAGCGACTGCAACTGCCGAGCCGTCGTGCAGCCAGCGGAGCGCGTATTGGCCGGCGTCAATTTGTGTGCTGCCCAGCAATTTCACATCGCTCACGTAATGCGCAGCGAGCTTCGCCCTTTCGGCATCCTTCCGTGAACCGTCGTCTTTGTTTTCGATGGCGGCCATATCGGCGGGCAGCTCTGTGTTGAAATCGTAGTTGAAGAAACTGACCACGCCCTTTCCGTCGAGGGAGCTGGCGGCGGCAAAACTTTTCCCATCGGGCGCGAATTCCACGGCGTAGATGCGGCCTTCCATCGCCGGCCATTTGCGGATGCAGAGCGCGTTGTCGCCGATGCGCCGTTGGTTTTTCCGGACAAGGCGGTAGGCCTGCGGCACGCCGTCCGCGCCGCCGACGAGGAACTCATCGCGTGCCGGATGCCGTGACACGCTTTGCAATCCGCCGCGCAGTGCGCCCGGTGTGATCGAGGTGATGTTGTCTATGAACCGCTGCGTCGCAACTTCAGTGAGCTTCGCGCTCATGTCGCGTCCGACGCTCAAGAGTTGGTCGCCTTTGCTGGTGAAAACCGTGTCGAGCACCCAGTCGCCGTGCGAAGTTTGCTGGAGCACTTGTGCGCCCGTCGTCGAATCAATCGCGCGCAGTGCGTTGTCCGAGCAGCCGAAGGATATGAGTTTTCCATCGGGCGACCACGCTGCGCCATACACCGTGTCGAAACCGATCGGCGCGCTCAGCAGGAGTGAACGTTTTTCCACGTCCCAGATTTGCACCTCACCCATCTGCGCAGGTCTTCCGCCGCAGGCTGCGAGCCGTTTTCCATCTGGCGAAAAGCGCACCGTCTGGATGCGCTCGGACAATCCCACAAGGCGCGCGATCATCTCCGAGCGGTCGCTTTTCCACAGCAGCACTTCGTGAAAGCCCGCGACTGCGAGCAGCGTTCCATCCGGCGAAAAATCCAGCGACGTGATGACCGGCGGGCGCGCATAGACTGGCGGATGTTCGGCATCTATCCGCTGTTTCGCATTCACCGGCGTGTCATCCACGGCACCCTCCGCGACCCAGCGGCGGATGAGTGCGATCTCTTTCTCCGCGAGCGGTGGTTTTTTCCTTGGCATGTCGGCCTCGCCATTCACGGGCGTGATTTGCTCGACGAGCACGGACTTCGCAGGGTCCTTCGGCACGATGGCGCGCAGGCCGTCCTTCGCGCAATCATCGCCACCCGCGACCAGCTTCGCAAAATCCGTCATCACATATCCACCCTTCGCCCGAGCCGGCTGATGACACCCCTGACACTGCGCCTGAAAAATCGGCCGGATATTTTTGAAATAACTCACCGGCGCATTCGGGTCCTCCTCCTCCTTTTTCGGCGGAGCAGCGAACACCGCCGAAGCGAGCGCCAGAGTGAAGAGCGAAGTTAGAAAGCGGACAGGGAGCATGGGTGAATGTGAATCCCTGAGTAGATGGAATCTTATGCCCATTGCCAGCACTAGAATTCTATTTCGTTCATCGTATTGCGCGGGTTGAAGATTGCCACACGCACTCTGTCAGTGATTCATCGGCGCATGAACCGCCGCGATTTTCTCCGACTCTCCGTTATAGGATGTGCTTGCTGCGCTGTGCCCGCTTTGGCGGAGACGGATTCGGCGACGGCGCGAATGCCGCGAGCGCTCGGGTTGCGCGGGGATCTCATTCCGGATGGCAAATTTGGACGTCAAATCCATGAGCGGTTGCGCGCGACTTACATCACCGTCCACAGCACGGGTAGCCCCGGCGGCACGGCGGCGGCGCATGGGAGGTTGCTAAGCACGGGAAAAATCAAAGCGAAGACGAAATGGAACAAGCGCGGGTATAATTTCTGGCACTTCACCGTGGATGATGTGGAGACGGTGCAGCATCTCCCGCTCGACGAACGCGGCGAGCACGCCGACCACGAAGGCCCCGGCAACTCGACGAGCATCGGCATCGAGATTTGCGAATTCCGCGAGCCTGCACGCCAGCGCGCCGCCATCGAGCGGTGCGCGAAACTCGTGGCGTGGCTGCGCAGCAAATACCGCATCCCTCTCGACCATGTGGTGCCACACTATTTCTGGACGATGGTGCATTACAACAACTGGCACAAACCATGTCCGCGCATCCTGCTCGACGGCGGCAAGCCCGGCGCGAAATGGAACGCATTCCTCGCGCTCGTGCGCCGCTCGTAGCGGGCGGCTATTTCTTCGCCGCGATGTCCAAACAGATCAGTCTTTCCTCGGAGCGGAGGTAGAGTTTGCCATTGGCGAGGACGGGACCGGCCCAGCAGGGGTAGGTGAGGCCGGGGACTTGCCAGCGGGAAATTTCGGTGAGCTTCCGCGCGCTTGGGCGGAAGATGCCGAGCAGTCCGCATTCGCCGAGTGCGATCAATTTTCCATCGGCATAAATGGTGGAGCCGCGTCCGAAGATGTCGGGTGCTTTTTCTTCGGTGCGGAATTTGGCGTGGTTGCCTTTTGGCCAGCCTTCGGGGCGCGACCAGTTCACTTTGCCGGTTTCCATTTCTACGCAGCGGAAGATGGCGTCGGGTTCGTTGCGTCCGATGAAGGCGTATAGATTTGCGGCGACGAGATTGGGACGCGACCAATGAACTTCGAGAGCGGTGCTGCGCCAGATTTCGTCCACGCCTTTGCCATCGGGACGGACACGAATGAGGACGGCACCGCTTTTAAAATATGCGGAGGAGAGAAGGATGAGGTCGTCCTGCACGACGGGTGACATCGCGTTCACGGATTCTTCGCGAGGGCAGCGGAACCAAAATGAAAACTGGTGCTCGCCGGTCGCGGGGTCGAGCGAGATGAGGCCCTGCCGCGTGACGGTGAGGACGTGGCGGCGCCCGTGGATGGTGGCGAGGACGGGCGTGCAGTAGCTCGCCATTTTTTGAAATGCAGGATGCGCCGGGTCCCATTTCACGAAGGGTTCGCCGGGCCAGAACTTCATCAGCGCGCCATCCCACGTTTTTGCCCCGCCATTTTGCCAGAGCGTTTTTCCAGTCGTGGCGTCGAAGGCGACGACGCTCGAATCGGGCTGTCCGCCGACTTGCACGATCAATTTTCCATCCTCCAGCACAGGCGAACTACCCACGCCGAAGAACGCCTCGGGCACGTCGAAATCCTTCTGCGTGTCACGCCGCCAAACAAGGGCGCCGGTCTTGCGGTCGAGGCAAATCAACACGCCTTCCGCGCCGAAAGTGTAGCAGCGGTCAGCGGTGAGAAGTGGAGAGCAGCGCGGGCCGTTGTTAAAGCCGAACGGGTCCTGAAATGACGATGCGTAGCCGAATTTCCAAAGTGCTTTGCCTGTCGTGGCGTCGAGCGCCTGCACGACTTCTTCGCCGCCGACGCGGTGATGCAGCACGAGCATCCCATCGCGCACACTAGGCGCGCTGTAGCCGGGGCCGACATCCATCTGCCACACGATGGGCGGCCCGCCTTCCGGCAACGCCGTGAGCAGTCCAGTTTCCGGCGAAGTGTTATCGCGATTCGGGCCGAGAAATTCCGGCCAGTCTGCGGCGAAGGAGGTTGCTGCTGCGGCGAGGAAAAAGAGAAAGCGCATGGCGCGGGATGGGCACTCTATAATTTCGAGCCGGTGAGACGCTCGTAGGCGTCGAGGTATTTTGCGGCCGTCTTGGCGACGACATCGGCAGGAAGTTGCGGCGCGGGCGGCGTCTTGTCCCAGTCGAGCGTTTCGAGGTAGTCGCGGACGAATTGCTTGTCGAAGCTCGGCGGCGAAATGCCCACGCGATAATCGGCAGCGGGCCAGTAACGCGAGCTGTCGGGCGTCATCACTTCATCAATCAGGATCACGCGACCATCAAGGATGCCGAACTCGAATTTGGTGTCCGCTAAAATGATCCCGCGACCGGCGGCGTGTGCGCGGCCTTCCTCGTAAATACGAATCGCGAGATCGCGCGCCTGCGTTGCAACGCTCTCGCCGCACATCCGCACACATTCATCCCACGCGATGTTTTCATCGTGCCCGCTCGCTGCTTTCGTCGAGGGAGTGAAAATCGTCTGTGGCAATTTTTCCGCCTGCTGCAAACCGGCGGGCAGCGCTATGCCGCACACAGCACCGGTGCGCTGGTAGTCCTTCCAGCCGGAGCCGATGAGGTAGCCACGCACCACGCATTCGACGGGGAGCGGCTTCGCCTTGCGCACGATCATCGAGCGTCCGCGGAGCTGCGCCTCGAAGGGCTTCAGCACCTCGGGAAAAGCGGCGAAGTCCACGGCGACGAGGTGATTCTCGACGAACTTCATTTTTCCAAACCAGAAATCCGAGAGCTGCGTGAGCACCTCGCCTTTGCGCGGGATGGCATTGGGCAGGATGCAGTCGAATGCCGAGATGCGATCCGTCGCGACGAAGAGCAGATGTTCGCCGAGATCGAAAATCTCGCGCACTTTGCCGCTGGCGACTTTGCGGATTCCGGGAAGATCAAGTGTGAGGATGTCCATGCGCTGTGCGGGATGGCGGATGCGGGGCGCGTTGTCGAGTCAGCGACGCAGTGAAATCAGAAACGCGTCTTGATTTTGCACGCGCGCAGCAAGCACCAGCCGCGCACGGTTTCGACCAGACCCACGAGCCCGGCAATCACAAGCAACACCGCGAGCCACGAGACGCCTTCGTGTTCC
>CAMBOD010000065.1 GCA_945868985.1 Prosthecobacter debontii
TAAATGCCGAGCATCGAGACGGCGGTGCGGATGACGTCCATCGGGTTCGCGTCCTTCGGCGCGGAGGTGCGGTGCGCGCGGGTCGAGCACTTTGTAAACGCGATGGCCGATGCCCATGATTTTCTTTTTCTGCGCGAGTGCGTCGTCGAGCCATGCGTCCACTTTGTCCTCGCTGCCGATTTCCTGGAGCATGTGGATGACACCCTCGTTCGCGCCGCCGTGCAGCGGACCTTTGAGCGTGCCGATGGCGCTGGTGATGGCGGAATACATGTCGCTCAGCGTGGCGATGGTGACGCGTGCGCTGAACGTCGAGGCGTTCATGCCGTGGTCGGCGTGCAGGACGTAGGCGACATCGAGTGTCTTTTCCATGTCGGCGCTCGGTGCTTCGCCATTCAGCAGGTAGAGAAAGTGCGCGGCCTCGCCGAGGTCTTTGCGGATCGGCGGCAAGTCCTTGCCCATCCGCGCGCGGTGGTAATATGCGGCAATGACTCCGATGCGGGCGGTGATGCTCACAGCGCGCTCGCGGTTGCGATCCACCGAGGTGTCGTCCATGTGCGTGTCGTAAATGCCGAGCATCGAGACGGCGGTGCGGATGACGTCCATCGGGTTCGATGTCGTGGGCGCAGTCTTGAGGAAATCAATCACGCCCTGCGGCAAATCGCGGTGACTGCGCAGCGTCTCCGTGAGCACGTCGAGTTGGCGCTGCGTAGGGAGTTCGCCATACCAGAGCAGGTGGACGACTTCCTCGTAACTCACTTTGCCAGCGAGTTCGTTGATGTCGTAGCCGCAGTAAATGAGCTGACCGATGTCGCCGAGCACGTCGGAGAGTCGGGTGGAGTTAGCGATGATTCCTTCGAGACCTTTTGCAGTGACAGACATGATTGGTGATAGTGTTTGCGTGAAAATTGAGCCCGCTCCGTGGAAAACACACGTCCTCCCCCGGCGACGGGAGGCGGGAGATTCCGCAGTTGCCCCCTTTCGCGCAAGCGCGAAGAAACGCGAAGCGCTATTTTCGTGAAAGAAAGTCGCTAAACACCGAACGCACGCCGCAGCATCTCGATGCTCTTGGGCACTGCTTTATCCGGTGGCTCCTTGCCTTCCATTTCGAGCGAGACGTAGCCGCCGTATCCCACGTCAGCGAGAATGCCTGCGATGCGCGCGTAATCGAGATCCACGGAATACCAACGCCCGCCGCCGGGATAAGTCTTTGCCTGCACAAAAATCGTCGCCGGTGCGATGGTCTTCAGTTTGTCGTAGGGATCTTCCAGAAAATTTCCCGTATCCATCAGCGCGCCGACGAATGGCGACTTCAGCGCGTCGAGGATGCGCATCACGCCCTCCGGCGAACGCGTCAGCCCCCAGTGATTCTCCAGCGCGAGCGGGATACCCAGTTCCTCCGCACGCTTGAGGCACTTTCCGAGCGACTCGATGGACCAGCCGAACGCATCATCATCGGTGCGGCCCTCGATCGCAGGCTCCAGTCCGCGCTTTTCCATATACTCCTCAAACTTTTTCACCGTCCCCCAGCGCCCCGCATTCACGCGCACACAGCCCGCGCCCAGCGCATCCGCAACATCTAGGCAGCGCAACGTATGCTCCACTTGATGCTGACGCCTCTTTTCATCGGGCGAGACGAAATTCTGATGCGTGCTCAGACACGCCACCGCGATCCCTTTTCCAAACGCCAGCCGCTTCAGTCTCCGGCAATACGCGCGCCCAGCCGCATCCATCGGCTTCAATTCATCCATGTCCAGATTCCGGTGCAAAATATCCACGCACTCCACACCGAGATCCCCCGCTCGCTGGATGATCGCCTCCACCGTCGGCTTCTTTTCCTCCCCCCAATAAGAATACGTCGAAATCCCGAGCTTGATCCGCCTCTTCACAAGCGCAGCCGCCGCAGCGACCTGTGCAGGTTGCTGCGCAAAAGCGACCCCTGCACACACACCACCCGCTGTCGTCAAAAAGGCGCGGCGATTCATGCGCCGACGATGCACGCAGAACGCCGGAAAGCAAAGGGGCGTTTTGGAAAGCTACTGCATCGCACCGAGTCTGGCAGCAATGGCGAGGAGGAGTGATTTTTCCTCATCGGTCCAGTCGTGCGCTTCGGCCTTGGCGATGCCGAGGACTCCGCGCAGTTCGCCGCCGGTGAGCATGGGGACGGCGAGGGAGCCTTCCATGCCGGTCGTCTTCGCGGCTGGGCGGGCCTGGCCGCTGGTGTCGGTCTGAAGATTGCACAGCGAGATGGGCTCGCGTTTTTGCGCAGCAAGCCCGGCGATGCCTTTGCCGACGGGCACGGTGGTGACGATGGCGACGATGGGCGGCGGGAGGTGATGGTGCGCGGTGAGGTGCAGCAAACCGTCGGCACGGAGGCGGTGGACGGTGCCTGCGGCGCAGCCGAAATGCGCAATGGTTGCGAGGAGCGCGGCGGTGTCGTCGCCAGTGGTGAGTGCGGTTTCGAGCGGTGCTGGTAGTGTGTGCATGCGGGCATTGTGCGGAAGGGAAATGAGAATTTCCACTCGTCATTCGTGACGTCTCGTTCGTAATTGCGCGGATGCCGTCCAACCGTCTCCAACAAATCCTCGATGTGAAGCAGGCTGAAGTCGCCCGCCTGCTCCCGCGCGCCGGTCACATGCGCGCCGCCGCGCTCCAGCGAAATGATTTCCGTGGCTTCGCCGCCGCGCTCGATCGCGGGCCGGATGCGCTGGGCCTCATCGCCGAGGTGAAAAAGGCGAGCCCCAGCGCGGGCGTGATCGCAGCGGACTTCGATCCCGTGGCCATCGCGCAGGCCTACGAAGCAGCGGGTGCAAACTGCGTGAGCGTGCTCACGGACGAGCAGTTTTTCCAAGGCCACCTCGGCTATCTCGCGCGCATCCGCGAAGCAACCGCGCTGCCGTGCCTGCGCAAAGACTTCATCATCCACGAAGCGCAAATCTGGGAGGCGAGCGTGGCGGGTGCGGATGCGATTTTGCTCATCGTCGCCGCGCTGGAGCAGGCGCAATTGGAGCGGCTTTACAAGGAAGCCGAGACGCTGTTGCTCGACGTGCTCGTGGAAGTCCACACACGCGAGGAAATGGATCGCGCGCTCGATCTCGGAGCAAAGCTCATCGGCGTGAACAACCGCAACCTCACGACATTCACCGTGGACCTCGCGACCACCGAGGAACTCAGCGAGGACGTGCCCGATGATGTGCTGCTCGTGAGCGAGAGCGGCCTGAAAACGCGCGCCGATACACAGCGCGTGTTTGACTGTGGCTGCAACGCCATTCTCGTCGGCGAATCGCTCATGCGCGCCGGCCTCGCTGGCGTCCCTACGCAAGTCGAAGAGTTGCTCGGCGTGGATACGAGCCGCACTTAGCTGCTGCGCGCGGCTAGTTCCCGTGGGCGAGGCAGGCGGCGATGAAGCCTTTGAAGAGCGGGTGTGGGGCGTTGGGCTTGCTCTGAAACTCCGGGTGATACTGGCAGGCGAGGAACCATGGGTGGTCGCGCAGCTCGATGAGTTCCACGAGTTTTCCGTCGGGGGATGTGCCTGCGATGATGAATCCAGCGTCCTCCATGCGCTCGCGATATTCCTGATTGAATTCGTAGCGGTGGCGGTGGCGTTCGCGGATTTCCGTGCGTGCGTAAGTCTTCGCGGCCTTCGTGCCTTCGCGGATGACGGTGGGCCATGTGCCGAGGCGCATCGTGGCTCCCTTGCGGCTCACTTTTTTCTGCTCGGGGAGCAAATCTATCACCGGATGCGGCGACTTCGGATCAAACTCTGTGCTATTCGCTCCTTCGAGTTTCACGACGTTGCGCGCAAATTCAATCGTGGCGATTTGCATCCCGAGGCACAGCCCGAGGTAAGGAGTTTCGCTTTCACGGGCGAATTGCGCGGCGAGAATTTTCCCCTCGGTGCCGCGCTCTCCAAAGCCGCCGGGCACGAGCACGCCGGCGACATCGTGCAGACGTTCAGGGAGATTTTCCTTGTCCAAAAACTCGGCGTCCACCTCGACGATGTCGGCTTTGCAATCGAGCGATGCGGCGGCGTGATAGATGGATTCGTAGATGCTTTTGTAGGCGTCTTTGTGATCGAGATATTTCCCGACGATGGCGATGCGGACGCGCTTTTTCGGGTTCACCATGCGCTTCACAAAACGCTGCCAGTCGCTCATGTCGGCAGGCGGCGTCTGGATGCCGAGGCGCTGGCAGACAACTTCATCGAGCTTCTCTTTTTGTAGCAGCAGTGGCGCGCGATAGATCGTGTCGTCAATGTCGCTTCCTTCGATGACCGCATCCAGCGGAACGTTGCAAAATACGGAGAGCTTGCGGCGCACATCGTCATTAAGCGGGTGGTCGGTGCGGCAGAGGAGCACATCCGGGTGAAGACCGATCTCGCGGAGCTTGGCGATGCTTTGCTGCGAGGGCTTGGTTTTCAGTTCGCCAGCGGCCTTGATGTAAGGAACGAGCGTGACGTGCATGATGAGCACGTTTGCATCGCCGACTTCCTGGATGAACTGGCGGATCGCCTCGAGGAAAGGCAGCCCTTCGATGTCGCCGACGGTGCCGCCGATTTCGGTGATGAGCACATCGCACGGCTGCTCCTTACCGAGTTGGTAGATGCGGCGTTTGATTTCGTCGGTGACGTGTGGAATCACCTGCACAGTCTTGCCTAGATAATTACCGGCGCGTTCGTTTTTGATCACCGATTCATACACCTGCCCGCTCGATGAACTGTTCGATTTCGAGAGCAGACAGTTGGTGAAGCGCTCGTAGTGACCGAGGTCGAGATCGCACTCCGCGCCATCGTCGAGCACATACACTTCGCCGTGCTCGAAGGGATTCATCGTGCCGGGATCCACATTCAAATAGGGATCGAGTTTTTGCATCGTGACTTTGAGTCCTCGATGTTCGAGCAGCGTGCCGAGCGCAGCAGCAGCGAGCCCCTTGCCCAAGGAACTGACAACGCCGCCGGTAACGAAAATGTATTTCATGGTAGTAGGAAAATGGTGGTCTTACTTCTTCTTCAATAAAGCTTCCAGCAGTGGAGTCACGGCTGCGGCATCCGCAGGAGTATCCACGCCCACGCTGACGTGTTTCACGGGAACGACACGGATTTTCACGCCGTTTTCCAGCGCGCGGAGTTGTTCGAGTGATTCGGCCATTTCGAGCAGAGTCGGCTTCCACGCGACGAATTGAAACAACAGTTTCAGCGTGTAGCCGTAAATGCCCTGATGACGCAGGAAACGCAGGCCCGGCGTTTCATTTCGCACGAAGGGAATCGGTGAGCGGGAGAAATAAAGTGCATCGCCCGCGCGATCCACGACGACCTTCACGGCGTTGGGATTTGTCACATCGTCGCCGGGCTCGAAGACGCTCGCGGAAGTAATCATCGCGATGTCGCGCGAGGCGGCCATCGCTTTTGCGAGCTTCGTGATCGTGCCGGGATCCACGAGCGGCTCGTCGCCCTGCACATTGATGGCGTGGGTGAAACCCTTGAGTTTCCTCGCGACTTCAGCGACGCGATCCGTGCCGCTGCGACATTTCTCCGAAGTGAGCGCGACCTCCGCGCCGAAGCCAAACGCAGCTTCCGCAATCCGCATATCCTCCGTGGCGATGATGACGCGCTCGACGCCTTTCGCCTTCGAGCAACGCTCCCACACGTGCTGGATCATCGGCTTTCCAGCGAGGGGGAAGAGCGGCTTCCCGGGAAAGCGGGTTGAAGCAAAACGAGCAGGAATGACGACTGCGATCTTAGCTGGCACCCGAATCTCGTAAGATGAAGTCCACCGCGTCGGCAAGGTCTTTGGCAACAAAGTGTGCATTCTCCTGTGCCGACTCCGCGCCGATTCCCGTCAAAACCAGCACCGCCCGCGCTCCAGCCGCGCGTCCCGCGAGCAGGTCGCCCTCGCGGTCGCCAATCATCCACGATCGCGACAAATCCAGCCCGTGCTCCGCGGCCGCCTCGCGCAACATCCCCGCACCCGGCTTCCGCCGCTCCGTCGCCGTGTCCGGGTGCTCCGGGCAAAAATACGTGGCATCGATCAGGCCCGGCTCCAGCAACTCCACAAGCCGCGCGTGAACGCTCTCATACTGCTCCACCGTGAAATGCCCGCGCCCGATCCCGCTCTGGTTCGTCACAATCACCAGCCGGAAGCCCGCCTCCTTCAAACGACGCAGCGCCGCCGAAACTCCCGGATACAAGCGCACATGAGCCGGATCGGCAATATAGCCCACATCCTCCATCAACGTCCCATCGCGATCCAAAAATACGGCTGGCTGCTTCATTGCCGCAAAATTGCGCGGCACACGCCATCGCGTCGAGCCGCTTTCACTTTACACCGGCACAATCTTCGCAATCCTCCGCGCCCATGTTTGAATGGCTATCTGATCCAAATGCGTGGGTGAGTCTCCTCACCCTGACCATCCTCGAAATCGTCCTCGGCGTGGACAACATCATCTTCATCTCCATCCTCGCCGGAAAACTCCCGCCCGAGCAGCAGGCCCGTGCGCGGAACATCGGCCTCATGCTCGCACTCGTCACGCGCATCATTCTGTTGAGCCTCATTTTCCTGCTCACAAAACTCACCCACCCACTGTTCTCGCTGCTCGGTCATGGCTTTTCTGGAAAAGACCTCGTGATGCTCCTCGGCGGATTTTTTCTCATCTGGAAAAGCGTGAAGGAAATCCACCACTCCCTCGAAGGCGCGGAACACGAACACAGCAGCAACGTAAAACCGAAGCTCTCAAGCATCATCATCACCATCGTCTTTGTGGACATCCTCTTCTCGCTCGACTCGGTCATCACCGCAGTCGGCCTCGTCGGAGGAGCCACCCACAGCGAACCCGGCAACATCATCTCCGCACGTCAGGCGCTCGAATCCCTCGCCGCCGCACTCGGCACCGTCCCACCAGCCGCAGCCGACGCTTTCGCGCAAGCGCAAGCCGCACTCGCCCCGGCAAAGGCCCACGCGCACGGCGGCGGAAACATGACCATCATGGTCCTCGCCATCGTCATCTCGATGATGGTGATGCTCGCAGCAGCAAAATCCATCAGCGACTTCGTGAACCGCCATCCCACGATCAAAATGCTCGCGCTCTCCTTCCTCATTCTCGTCGGCTTCGTGCTCACGGCAGACGGCCTCGGCCACGAAGTGCCCAAAGGCTACGTCTATGCCGCGATGGCGTTCTCCTTCATCGTCGAGATGCTCAACATCAACATGCGCCGCAAACGTCAAGCGAAGCCCGTCGAGCTGCGCTCGGAGTATTAAGGTGCACACTGCGGCATAGTCTAACAGTCAGAGAGAAAGGCAGACTTTTCCGGAGACGTTTCCGTCGTTTTGAAAGGCGCTTTGTTAGTTTCAGAAGAGCATTCCGTAGTTACGGCAGAGGATTCCGTAGTTACGGCAGAGGATTCCGTAGTTAAGGGAGACGTTTCCGTAGTTAAGGAAGACAATTTGTTAGTTTTGGAAGAGGTTTCCGTAGTTACGGAAAACCCTTCCTTAGGTTTGGAAATGGCTTCGATAGCTTAGGGCGGCGCTGCGGAAGTTTCCGGAAAGACTGCGGTAGCCTCCCTAGTAAAGGAGGTAGTTTCCTCAGCGACGGAGGGAGTTTCCTTGGTGGCTTCCGTTAGATAGGCGGTTGACTACTTCCGGCGGCGGCGCACTCCGAGGAGTAAGCCGAGACCACCGAGCAGCGAGACTGCCGCGCCGGGTTCGGGCACTACGACGAGTTCGCCGGTGCTCAGTTGCGTGGCTCCGTAGGTGCCTGCGGCGAAACCTGCGGGATTCAGGAAGCTGACGAGCGCAATCTGCCCTGAGGTGAGGCCCGTTGCATCCGTGCCGAAGAAGATTTGGTCCGTGCCGCCACCTGCTTCCAAGCCGCTCCAATTGGTGATGCTGAGGCCGCCGCTCCACGTGTTCGCGCTGCTGTTCGCAAGCTGGAGGATGCTTGCGCCCGCACCGAGGTCTATGGTCGCCGTGCCGCTGAGCGTGAAGGCACCCACAGTTTCGCTGAAGCCGCCCGTCTTGAACGTGCCGCTGCTCATCGTGACCGTGGCTGCGTTGTTAATGCGATCCGCTGCGGCGATTTCCAAAGCGCCACCGGTTACGGACACCGCGGTGGTGCCGCTCAGTGTTCCAGAAACCACTAAGTTGCCGTTGTTGACGGTCGTGGAGCCAGTGTAGCCGCTGCCTGCGGAAACCGTCCACTTGCCTGCGCCATCCTTCACGAGTGAAGTAGCACCGGTGTTGTCGCCGATGATGGCTGCCAGCGAGTTGGCCCCCGTGTTTGTGCCGGTGAGGGTCAGCGTGTGGGCGTTGGTGTTTCCAAAGGCAATCGAGCCGGTGTTGGTGAATGCCA
>CAMBOD010000066.1 GCA_945868985.1 Prosthecobacter debontii
GGCTGCGTTTGTTTGCTGTGATTTCGGCGAGCGGGCCGATGGCGACGACTTCGCCGCCGAGCGTTCCGGCGCGGGGACCGAGGTCAATGATGGTGTCGGCGCGGCGCATCGTTTCCTCGTCGTGCTCGACGACGACGAGCGAGTTTCCCTTCGCGCGGAGCGCGGTGAGTGTGTCGAGCAACGCATCGTTGTCGCGCGGGTGGAGGCCGATGGTGGGTTCGTCGAGCACGTAGAGGACACCGCGTAAATTGCTGCCGAGCTGGGCGGCGAGGCGGATGCGCTGGCTCTCGCCGCCGCTGAGTGTCTTGGCGCTGCGGTCGAGCGAAAGGTAACCGAGGCCGACTTTGCCCATGAATGTGAGCCGCTGTGCAATTTCGGGCACGATGTCCTGTGCGATGGCTTTTTCCTGCGGGCCGAATTTTAGCGAGGCGGAAAGTGCGAGGGCTTCACGAACGGCGAGCGTGGTGAACTCCGCAATTGTCTTTCCCTTCAAATGCACGGCGCGGGCTTGCGCGTTGAGCCGTGTGCCGGAGCACGACGGACATGGCGTGGCCTCTCCTTCGTCGAGCGATTCGCCCTGACGTTCGAGATCGAGCTCCTGTTCGAGTGCGGTTTCCAGACGCGGGTTGACGCGCTGCTTCCACACTTCGCCAAAGCCACGGCATTCGGGACACCAGCCATGTGGCGAGTTGTAGGAAAAGAGACGCGGGTCGAGTTCCTCAAACGATTGCCCGCAATCCGGGCACGCGTGCTCGGTGCTGAGGATTGTCCCCTTCCCCTTTGCATCCACCGCGCGAATGGTGCCGCGTCCGATGGTAAGCGCGCTCTTCACCAACCCCTCGATGCCTTGCCGATGCTTGCCCTTTGCGCCCACCGCCGTGTGTTCTCCAACGAGCACCTCGATGGTGTGCTCGCGGAAACGCTCCAGCTTTTCAAAATCGGCGACCTTCACAAGCCGTCCATCCACCAGCAGAGTGTCGAAGCCCTGACGTTTCGCCCACTTCGCAACGTCGGTGTGAAAACCTTTCCGTGCTTTGATGAGTGTGGCAAAAACTTTCACGCGCCCGCGTTTCACCATCGTCTCGACGCGCCGCGTGACAGACGCCGCTGTCTGTCGCTCGACTGCGCAGCCGCAGTCGGGGCAGTGCTGCACGCCGAGTTTGGAAAAAAGCAGACGCAAAAAGTGATAGACCTCGGTGACTGTGGCGACGGTGCTTTTTCCACCACCGCGAGTGACGCGCTGCTCGATGGCCACGCTCGGCGGCAGCCCCGTGATGCTATCTACATCGGGTTTTTCGAGCTGCTCAACGAACTGACGCGCGTATGGCGACATGACATCGAGAAAACGCCGTTGTCCTTCGGCGAAGAGCAGATCGAAGGCGAGCGTGCTCTTTCCTGATCCGCTCAGGCCCGTGATGACCACGAGTTGATCGCGCGGGATGGCGAGGGAGATGTTTTTTAAATTGTGCTCACGCGCTCCGTGAATGCCGATGCTGGACGACGGATGCTGGAAAATCGCGGGAGAGTCTTCGGCGACGATGGCGGTTGGTTCGTCCGCAAAATCCATCGCTCGTTCGCTCGGACGTGAACCTCCGCTCAACATCGCACGGAGATAGCGGCCAGTGTGCGATTCTTCGATGGTGGCGACTTGTTCCGGAGTGCCTTCGGCGACGAGCTGGCCGCCGTCTGCACCGGCCTCCGGGCCGAGGTCCACGATGTAGTCGGCGCATTTGATCACATCGAGATTGTGCTCGATGACGAGGAGCGAATTTCCCTGCGCGACGAGGCGCTCAAAGACTCGGAGGAGCAACGCGATGTCGTCGAAGTGCAGACCAGTCGTTGGCTCGTCGAGGATGAGCAGATTGGGTCGCCCTTTCTCGTTGGTTCCGCTGCCAGCGACTAGACGTTCGACAAGCTTGAGCCGCTGGCTTTCCCCACCGCTGAGCATATTGAGCGGCTGGCCGAGGCGCAGGTAGCCGAGCCCGACTTCCTCCAGCACGCGCAGAGGTTCGAGCACTCGCTTTGCGCCGAGTTTTTCAAAATACACCACGGCTTCGGTGACGGTGAGTTCCAGCACTTCGTGGATATTTTTACCCGCGAGTGTGACTTTCAAAATATGCGGCTGGTAACGTCGGCCCTCGCACTCGGGGCAGCGGATGAAGACGTCGCTCAGAAATTGCATCTCCACTTTTTCAAATCCGCTGCCGCCACAACGCTCGCAGCGTCCAGTGCCGCCGTTGAACGAAAATGCGCTGGCGGTGAGTCCTTCGCGGAGCGCGTGCTCCGTGCAGGCGAACAACTCGCGCACTCGGTCGAAAACTCCGAGGTAAAGCGCGGGCGTGCTCTTCGGTGTGCGGGCGAGTGGCGACTGATCCACGAGGATGACCTGCCCGACTTGCTCTGCGCCGGTCAGCTTTTTAACGCGACCCGGTGTGTTCTCGCTCGCGATGCCATGAGCGTGCAGCAGGTTTTCGTAAAGCACGCGATGGACGAGCGTGGATTTACCAGAGCCGCTCACGCCAGTGACGCACGCGAAGACTCCGAGCGGCAGACGCACGGTGAGGTTGCGGAGGTTGTGTTCGCCCGCGCCTTCAATGCGCAGCCATGTCTTGGGTGTTCGGCGCGTGGTAGGAATGGGGATGCTCTTTTCGCCAGTCAGATACGAACCGGTGAGCGAGGTGGTAATTGCAGATTGAAAATTGCAGATTGCTGATTGGGTATTGCTCCGTGCTTGGCCGCGTTTACTTGCTCCGCGCGCACCTCCCGCGCTTGCGCCAATTTTCAATCCGCAATCTGCAATCTGCAATTTGCAATGATTCAGCATCGCCGACATCTCGCCGCTAAACACAAGCGATCCTCCCTTTTCCCCACGCCCCGGTCCCAGCTCGACGATGTGATCCGCAGATCGCATCACGGATTCGTCGTGCTCGACGACGAGGAGCGTGTTGCCTTTGTCGCGCAGCGATTTCATCACGCGGATGAGCCGTCCCGTGTCGCGCGGATGCAGGCCGACACTGGGTTCGTCGAGGACGAAGAGCGTGTTCACCAGCGATGCGCCGAGGCAGGTGGTGAGATTCACGCGCGCGGTTTCGCCGCCGCTCAGCGTTTTTGTCGCGCGGTCGAGCGAGAGGTAGCCGAGGCCGACGGTGAGCAAGTAGCCGAGACGCGCGCGGACTTCGCCGACGAGCATCTCCGTCGTGGAGTCTTTGCGAATGTCCGATGGTAAATTGCTGATGGTCGCGTGCAATTCAACGATGGGCATCGCTTGCAGTTCGGGCAGTGTTTTTCCGGCGCAGCGTAAATTGAGCGTCTCTTTGCGATAGCGTCCGCCTCCGCAATCGTGGCACTCGGTGTAATTGCGATAGCGGCTCAGCAGCACGCGGACGTGCATTTTGTAGGCCTTGCTTTAGAGCCAGCGGAAGTAGCCGACGACGCCATACCACAGCCCGGCATTCCACAAATCTTCGCCGTTCCGCTTGGTCGTGCGATTCCAGTCTTCGCCATGCAAAACCCACTGCTGGTCGGCGTGCGGGAGGTCATCGAAGGGCACGCGCGTGTTCACTTCCTTCGCGGCGCAGGCTCGGAGCAGATCACGCTGGCAGTCCGCACCGCTTTCGCCGCCGAATGGTTTCACGCACACTTGCGCGATGCTCAGCGAGCGGTCGGGAATCGCGCGATTCAGATCAATCGTGATGGTGCGACCGAATCCACGGCATGTGGGGCAGGCGCCCTGCGGGTGGTTGAAAGAAAACAGCCCCGGCGATGGCGGCGTGATGTCGAGGTCGCAATGCGCACAGTGCCAGCCCGTGCTGTGCGGATGGACTGCTTTCGTTTCGGGATTGATGATTTGAACTTTCCCGCTGCCGAGACGCAGCGCGTTTTCCACAGCCTCGGTCATGCGTGCGCGCGCTTCTGCTGCGATGGTCACGCGGTCTTGGATCACTTGCACCACGGCGGGGAGTCGCTTCACCTTCTGCGGCTCGTCGGTGCGAACAATCACGCCATCCATCCACACGCGGAGGTAGCCTTGCTGTTTGAGAAAATCGAAAAAGTCCGACGGCTTTGTTCCCGCAGGCGCTGGCACTCCGAACGTCACGAGCACCGCATCGCCTTCGCTGAATGTGCGCGATTTCGCCGAGCCGTCGCAGCGCAGCACATGATCCACTATACTCCGCGCAGTCTCGGGGCGAATCTCGCGCTGGCACTCGGGGCAGTTCGCCACGGCCAGTCGCGGGAAGAGCAGCTTCATGTAGTCGTTGATTTCCGTCATCGTGCCGACGGTTGAGCGCGTGCTCTTCACGTTGTTCGTCTGCTCGATGGCGATGGCGGGCGGGATGCCACGAATTTCGTCCACGCGCGGCTTGTCCATGCGGTCGAGGAACTGCCGCGTGTAGGGCGAAAACGTCTCCACATAGCGCCGCTGCCCCTCGGCATACACGGTGTCAAAGGCGAGCGAACTTTTCCCTGAGCCGCTCGGGCCGGTGACGACGATCAATTTGCCGAGCGGCAAATCGAGATCGAACCCCTTCAGATTATTCTGCCGTGCACCAACGATCTGAATACTGCCGTGGGCTGGCGTGATGGTGAGAGCGGGTCGTTTTTTGGGCATCGGCAAAGTGAAGTTCACTTTGCTCAATACGCTCACGATTATGCAACAGATGCCGCGTCACTTTTTCACGGCGGACACGTCGCCGCTTGTTGAAACTAAGCCTGTCCCGCCTCGGCCTTCATTTTCGCGGTGAGCGCACTCACACGCTGCTTCATGATTTTGCCGGACTTAAATTTCACCGTAGCCCGCGCCGGGATGACGAAATGGCTGCCGGGCTGGTTCGGGTTTCTGCCGACACGCGGCTTCGTCAATTTGACCTCGAAGACACCGAAATTGCGCAATTCGATGTTGTCGCCCTTGGCAAGCGCCTCGACGATATGATCCAGTGTGCGCTGAACCACGTCGAACACCTCGTGCTGAACGAGGCCTGTTTCATTGCTGATGCTTACTACGATTTCGCGTTTGGTGAGTGTGCTCATAGTTTAGGGAATTTCGGGGACATGAAATGTTGTCAGTTCTGTGACGGCAAACTGTAAAATGCTGTAAAGGCGATAATTACTTTACCCTGCCGCTGCCTATATTCCGGGTGATGGATGCTCTCGACTCGCAGGGACAGTCCGCTATTTCCCCCGCGTGCCGAAATCGCCAGCCAGCTCGAAAAACCGCGTCGTCATCACGGGGATGGGCGTCATTTCGTGCATCGGAATCGGGCGGGATGCGTTTTGGCGGAGCATCCGTGAAGGTCGGAGCGGCATCGGGCGTGTGACGCTGTTCGACGCCACGGGCTGCGCGGCGAAGTGCGCCGGCGAAGTGCGCGACTGGCGTGGCGCGGATTTTTTTCCACCGCATAAATTGAAGCGCTTTGACCGCTACGTGCAGTTCGCAGTGGGAAGCGCACTGCTCGCGCTGGAAGATGCGCGCCTGCCGTGGTCGAAGGAGCGACCACAAGCGCGCACGGGTGTCAGTTTCGGCACGGGACTCGGCGGTGTGGCGCAAGCGGAACAGGAGCACGCACGATTCTTGGAAAAGGGAATCCGCAGCGTAAATCCGGCGCTGGCTTTCCAAATTTTCGGCGGCAGCGGGCACAGCAACATCGCCATCGAATGCGGACTGCGCGGCGTGGGCACGACGAACTCGAATTCGTGTGCAAGCGGCGTCATCGCCATCGGCGAAGCGCTGCGCTACCTGCGCGACGGCTGGGCCGATGTGATGCTCGCGGGCGGCGCGGAAGCACCCATCTGCCCGCTTACATTCAGCGCATTTGATCGCATCAGCACGATGAGCCGCTGGCAGGGCGAGTCACCCGCAATGGCGTGCCGCCCATTCGACAAAGATCGCGACGGTTTCGTGATGGGTGAGGGCGGCTGCACGCTCGTGCTCGAAACCCTCGAACACGCACGGCAGCGCGGTGCGCACATCTACGCCGAAGTGCTTGGCTACGCGATGAACAACGACGCCTTTCACATGACCTCACCGCTCCCGAGCGGCGAAAGCGTGATCGCCTGCATGAAAGCCGCGCTCGCCGACGCCGACATCGCGCCCAACGAAGTGGACTACATCAACGCCCACGCCAGCAGCACGCAGCTCAACGACGCGAACGAAGCCATGTGCATCCGCGAAGTCTTCGGCACCAAGACGCCGCCTGTCAGCGGCACAAAACCCTTCACCGCCCATCCGCTCGGAGCAACCGGCGCGATGGAAACCGCCATCTGCGCACTCGCGCTGCAAGACCAATGGCTCCCGCCAACACTCCATCACCAAAAGCCCGACTGCGACCTCGACGTCATCCCCAACACAGGTCGCAGCGCCCCACTCCGCGTAGCGATGAACAACGCTTTCGGCTTCGGCGGCATCAACTCCACGCTCGTGCTGCGCAATTGGCAGTGAGCCGCCAAAGGGGACTGCACGGTAGCAATCTCATTGTGCAGTCCCCCAGCGATGTCACGCTTACGGCACTGCGATGTGGATGAGGTGCTGCGCGCCGGTGGTGTCCGTGGCGCGGACGATTACATCGCCGCTGCTGCTGAAACTCCGAGTCTGCGCAGGGCTGCCGGTGACGCTTGAGAGCACGGTGAATGACTTCACCGTGACTGCGCCGAGGGTATCGCCTTCCTGTAGCAGCAGGCGCAATGCACCGAGTCTGTCTGTTGCCCAGAGGCCAGTGTCATTTGCCGTCGTGATGCCGCCTGTGCCGATGGTCATCGTTGCGACGAAGACGGGGCCGCGCGCGCCTTCCGGCAGCGCGAGCGAAGTGAATGCCTTCCACTGTGCTCCTGCGACTTCGGATGTAGGCTCGCCTTCGCGGGCGACGAGGCTCAGGCCATTCGTGTCGTCTGTGCGCCAGATACCGTTATTGTTCGCTCCTGTGATGCTATTCACAGTATCCGCCTTCATAGTGCCGATGAACGCCACGCTGCGGTTGCCTGCACTCACCGGGTCTTTCAGCGCGGAGAAAATACCGCCCGTCACCCCGATGGCTGCATCCCCTTTGCTCACCATGCGTGCGGCGGTGAAGGTGACATCGTCCTCTGCGAAAATCGCCGTGTTGTTTGTGCTCGTTGCCGTTCCTGTCAGTGCCTTCACCGTGCCGACAAATGCCATCGCCGTAGCCACGTTCTGCGTGGGCAGGCCGAAACTCAGCCACTTCGCACCAGCCCCGTAGCCCGTCGCATCGTCGCCGGACACATAAGAGGATGTCAGCACCCCGCCCTCATCAACGGTGCCGACCGCCTGACGCTTGTCGGCGAGCGTCACGCGCACGGGAATCAGATCATCACTTCCGTCGTTCTCGACACCATGCCCCTGTCCCAGCGAACCGGCTCGCGAAACAAGTGCCGCGATGACTTTCACTGTCGATCCCAGCAGCGGGTCGCCCTCGCGGACTGCGAGTGCCATTGTCGAAGCCCCGCGATTATATACCCACATGCCGGTGTCCGTTGTTGGCGTCGCTCCATTGAGCGATGCAGTAAATGCGACCGTGTGTTCGCCGAGTGCGACGGATGTGAACGCCTTCCAATTGGTAGTTACCGAACCTTCGCGTGCCACGACAATAGCCGTTCCAGCGCCGGTTCCGTCTGCATCCAGACAGATCGCCGTATTATTCGTCGAGACTACCGCGCCCGTCGTCGTCGGCGCATTGGCCAGCGTCGCAATCCACGCCACGGAGCCATCCGGCCCGAGCAGCGGCTCCTTGAACGCGGTCAGCACCGCGTTCGTGATCCCCGGTGCCGCGTCGCCCTTTTTGGCGATGACTTTGATGGTCCCGGCCATGTTCGTGATATTCCATCCGAGAATCGCCGTCGTGCTCACGCTGCCAGCTTTGTAGATCGCGAGAACCAGAGCGTTGCCAGCATCATTGATGGAAGGGACTCCGAAGCTCGACCATATCGCGCCCGCAGGAATTCCTGTGCCGCTCACGCCGGCTCCCGGAACTGGCGAACCCTTCGATGCGATTTGAGTTTTGATCGGGCCGGTAGGAATCACGGTCACGTCGAACGAAACATCCGCCGTGTTTCCTGCTGCATCGTGCGCGGTGAGCGTCACGCTGAGCGTGCCTGCCGTCGTCGTCGTGCCGGGTGCGGGCGATTGAGTGATGCTCGTCACGCCGACGATGTCGTTCGCCACGGCTTGCGACGTGTAGTCC
>CAMBOD010000067.1 GCA_945868985.1 Prosthecobacter debontii
AATCACCTTTTACGGGAAGGTTATTGACCAACACGGCGAGTCGGTTTCTGGCGCGCACGTAAGCCTTTCCGCGAACGACAAGCCGATGGGGCAGCCCAACTCGGAGTATATTCGGACTGCCGACGCTGAAGGTTGTTTTTCCATCGACAACATTGTTGGATTAACTCTCGCAGTCGCTGTGTCGAAAGCGGGTTACAAGGGCATTCCGCAGAATGACTCACGAATAGTTACTTCGAGCGGCGTATTTGAATACGGGCTTGAATCAACTAGAGGGCCGCAACAGCCCAACAAAGTGGCACCGGTTATTTTTCGGCTGCACAAGATTGGTGCCGTAGAGCCGCTGGTGAAAGTTGGGGAGAAAAACTTCCGAATGGCACGAGATGGAACACTGTTGTTGATCGCGCTTGATGAACTAGGGGCGCATCAAGTCATCCTGCGTTGTTGGAACAACGATCTACAACGCCAAGAAGGTCAGCAGCAATATGACTGGAAACTTGAGATCACTATTCCGAAGGGCGGTTTGCTGGTGCGGAAGGATGTCTTCGTTTTCGAAGCGCCGCAGGAAGGCTACGTGCCGGGCGACACAGTGAATATGCCAGCCTCGCTTCCATATGCGAAGTGGGACAGCTTTGCCGAGCGTTCTTACTTCATCCGCTTTGAAGATGGGACCTTTGCCCGCGTCAATCTGCGCATGGGAGCCGGTGGCGATCACTTTGTTGTTTGGGAATCCTTCTTCAATCTGAAATCCGGTTCACGGAACTTGGAAGACGATCCGAAAAAGAGCGGGGCAGAACGCTAGGACGGGACGGCGTAAGATGGATGGGGAACAGCCGCTTGCCGCGCCGCGCGGGGTGTGAGCGGTTACTGCTCGCTGCATGAGCCGTGTTGCGACGAAAAATTATAGCAACGCAATGAGAGCTTGCCACGAGGCTGGTCGCGGGCATCTTTCGCCCCTTTTTCCAAAAGCCGGAAAGTTATGAAACACTTGTTGTCCATCGAATCGCTCAGTCGGGACGAGATACACGTCATCCTCGACCTCGCTGCGCGGATGAAGAGTATGCGCGGGCGGCTCGATAAACACCCTTTGCGGCATCAGTGCTGGGCGCTCATGTTTTCCAAATCCTCGACGCGCACCCGCGTGTCCTTCGAGGTCGGCATCCGCGAACTCGGTGGCGATGTGTTTTTCCTCGCGGCGGACGACATTCAGCTCGGGCGCGGAGAGCCCATCGCGGACACGGCGCGTGTGCTCGGGCGGATGTGCCACGGCGCGGTCATCCGCACGTTTGCGCAGAGCGATGTGGAGGATTTTGCGAAATTCAGCGGCATCCCCACGGTGAACGCGCTCACGGACGACGAGCATCCGTGCCAGATTCTTGCCGACTTGCAGACCATCGTGGAACGGCTCGGCAATTTTGCAGGGCGCGTGGTGACTTTCATCGGCGACGGCGCTTGCAACGTCCCGCGTTCGTGGCTGTGGGCGGCGTCGAAGCTCGATTTCGAGTTGCGCATCGCAGCGCCCGCGCAGTTCCAGCCGGATGCGGCGACCATCGCGCGCGCATTTCCCGGCGCGCAAAAGCGGGAGGGTTGTTTTGAAAATGCGAAGGGCGGACGGCTTATCGTCACGGATGATCTCGATGAAGCGGCGCGCGGCGCGGACGTGCTCTACACCGATGTGTGGGTGAGCATGGGCAAGGAGGAGGAGGCGCAGTTCCGCAAGACGCAACTCGCACGCTACCAGATCAACAATGAACTGCTCGCGCTGGCAAAGCCGGGCGCGCTCGTGATGCACTGCCTGCCCGCGTATCGCGGATTGGAGATCACGGCGGATGTCTTCGAGGCCAATGCAGACACGATTTTCACGCAGGCGGAAAACCGTCTCCACGCGCAGAAAGCCGTGCTCGCGATGTTGGCCGAGTAGCTTTTCGCTTTGCGCCTTGGCGACGGCGCGCCATGTTTCGCGCCTCTTTTTATGATCAGTGCATGGACTAACGCTCACCCGTGGTTGCGCAGCCTCGTTTCCTACGAGCCCGGCAAACCCATCGAAGATGTCGCCCGCGAACTCGGCCTCCGCCCCGACCAAATCATCAAGCTCGCATCGAACGAAAACCCGCTCGGCCCTTCGCCCAAGGCCCTCGCAGCGATGCGTGAAATGCTGGAGCGCTCGCACTTTTACCCCGACGGCGGCGGCTACTACCTGCGCGAAGCCATCGCGGCGAAAGTCGGCCTCGCCCGCGAAAACATCATCCTCGGCTGCGGCAGCAACGAGATCATCGAGTTCATCGGCAAAGCGTTTCTCAGTCCCGGCGACGACATCATCGCCGCGCGTCACGCCTTCGTTGTTTATAAATTGATGGCCACGCTTTTCGGCGCACGCACCATCGAAGTGCCTGATCCAAACTTCGAGCACGACCTCGACGCGATGCTCGCCGCCATCACCCCGGCCACGAAGGAAATCTTCATCGCCAATCCCAACAACCCCACCGGCACGCTGCTCTCGCAGGCGCAACTCGACGCCTTCATGGCACGCGTGCCCGATCACATCGTCGTCGTATTTGACGAGGCCTACTACGAATTCCTCCCCAACCCGCCCGACGTGATCAAATACGTCCGCGAAGGCCGCAATGTCGTCGTCCTGCGCACCTTTTCCAAAATCCAGGGCCTTGCAAATCTCCGCATCGGCTACGGCATCGCCCGCGCCGAGTTGATTGATGTCCTGCAAAAAACTCGCCAGCCCTTCAACGCCAACGGTATCGCCCAGGCCGGCGCGCTCGCGGGCCTCGCCGACGACGATCACCAGCGCAAAACCCGCGAACTCACCATCGCCGGACGCGAAGTGTTGCAGCGTGAATTTTCCGCCCTCGGCCTCGAATACGTCCCCAGCCACGCCAACTTCGTCCTCGTGAAAGTGGGCGACGGCAAAGCGGTCTTCAACGCCCTGCTCTCAAAAGGCATCATCATCCGCGACATGAATAGCTACGGTCTGCCCGAGTGGATTCGAGTCAGCATCGGCACCCCGCAGCAAAACGAACGCTTCCTCACCGAGCTGCGCACATTGCTGAAAAAGGAATAAAACGCGAGTTAGTCAGCCCAAGGATTCAGCACGGGAACTTCTGAGGGATAGTCGCTCGTGTTTCTGGTGACGAGCGTGTGCTCGTGCGTGATGGCGGTTGCGGCGATGAGACTGTCGAGCACGGGCAGGCGGCGGCCTTTTCGTTCATTTCGCGCGCAGAGCTTTCCCCATTCTCTCATCACTTCCTCATTCGGAGCCAAAAGCCGTGAGCCGGCCCACTGCTCCAACCGCGCGAACCATGCCTCGATTTGTTTGCGGCGTTTTCCGTGAGCCATCAATTCGATGCCCTTGGTGATTTCTCCCATTGAGATCGTGGAGAGAAAAAGCTCGTGGTCATTTGCATCAAGCCACTCCATCACACGCTCATTGGGTTTGGGATTCGAGGACTCGCTCAGGACATCCGTATCGAGGAGGTAGCCCATCTTTATTGCAGGCTGCTATGAGAAACGGAGCGTGCGTCCCGTATCTTTATCGCGGGTGACTTTCCACCCCTTCTCCGGGCATTCCTTCAGAATGGTCGAGAGCTTTTCCCGCTTCGATTGCTTTGCATATTGCTTGAAATCCACGACCACCACAGCGGGATGCCCGTGTCGGGTGATCGTTTGCGGCCCTTCACTCAAGGCGCGCTTTACCACCTCGCTGAGTTGATTCTTTGCATCCTGTAGCTGCCAGTTCATGGGCTTGAAATAGCCAGACTAGCTAGTTTGTCAAACTCACACTGCTGCGCGTGTGTTCCTAAAAGCGAAGCGGCGGCACCACCAGCCGAGCGTGATGCCGAAGACGAGATGCGCAGAGGCGGTGAGAAAGAGGAAATGTCCGTCGAGTTTGAGGCCGAAGAAATTTGTGTAGGGCGTGGCGAGCAGCATCGCCTCGATGAACAGCGCCCAAGCCACCGCACCCCAGAACAGGACGCGCGGATTGGGGCGCACGACCATCGCCAGAAACATAATGCCGAGCGCGGCACCGTTGGAGAAATGATAGGCCCAGCCCAAAAGCTGCACAAGCCATGTTGGTTCATCGGCACCGAGCAGCAATTGGCCAAACTTTGGAAACACTTTGAAAAGCGGCGCACCACCGAGCACGAACGGCAGCCGATATAAATCGTAGGCCACCGCCGCCACGACTCCGCCGATAGCTCCCCGCACAATCCAAGTATGCGGATTCGCGACACCCGCTGCCTGCCGCCGTGCGCGATAGGCGATGAGCGCGAGCAAGGCCGTCGCAGGCGGCAGCACCCAGCAGCCGAATGTGTGCATCGTCCAAAAGCCGAAGAACTGCCCGAGCAGACAGGCGAACGAAAGAAACGCGAGCCCGAAGACTATCGCGCGGATGTGTAGGCCTAGAGTCCCGGTTCGCAGCGGCGTGTGGCTGGCCTGCATCATTTCCTCGTTCGAAAAAGACGTGAAACCGGCTCTGTAAGGAAAGATCCAACGGCGCGCTCTTGTAGCACTGGGCGGCAAACAGCTTCGATATCAGTGATTATTTTTTCGACTCTGGCTTTTGTTGGATCCTCAGGATCAAATCCGGCCCAAAATACAGCCTCATGCGTGTGCATCTCTTTGAGATGTTTCTGAAACTCTTGCTCGGCCATCTGCACGCGACCCTGTCTTGGCCAGTAGTGGCGACCCAGCATATGAGCAGACGCAAAAATATCATTTAAGACGCGCCGAAGATCATCGAACGGCTGAGCCGCAGATACGGCAATGCGAGCCATTACTTGATACCGCAACGCGTGTAGACGATTGAATAGCTCTTGCTCCTTCTCGTAGCGGACAAAAACGACGTAGGCTCTATCAAGCATTGGAGTTTCTTCTGCCATCTCGTCAGAACTTCGCTTTCGTTCAGTTCCTTCCGTGGTTGCGCTGAATGGATTTCGAATACGGGCAATTGCGTCGCGCGCTTCGTAAAAGCGAGTGAGGACATCTTCAGTTAATTCGATCTTCCTCTTACCAATGAACTCACGCCTCCATGCAGCTACACCGAGGATAATGGTGAAGCAGGTCAGAATGATACTGACGCTTTGGAGGATATGGGCGATATCGGTCATTTTCTCTCCAACTATTGGCTCGCGAGCAAATCTGTATTTTGGCTCATCATCATGTGCTCTGCTTTAGGTGCATATAGCATGATAAGGAAACGAAAATATTGGCGCATCTGCGCATTCATGACTCGTTTGGCTTTAAATGGTAATAGTTCGCGCGTTCCGATCTATCATTCTCACCGTAAAGCTGGCGGGGATTGCGCGGGGCGGGTAAGAGGCGGGGATGAGTGATACCATTGCTGCCATCTCGACTGCTTTTGGCGAAGCTGCTGTTGCGCTTTTGCGCGTGAGCGGGGCGGCGGCGCTTGATGTGGCGGCGGCGCTTTGGCGCGGGAGGCGGAAGGTCGCGGAACTGCCTGCGCGTCATACGGAGTTTGGGGCGATTTTTGACGGGGAGAAAAAGCTGGATGATGTGCTGCTGACGGTTTTCCGAGCGCCGGCGAGCTACACGGGCGAGGATGTGGTGGAAATTGCCTGCCACGGCGGCGTGCTGGTTTCGCGCGAGATTCTAGCGGCGCTTTTGCGGAATGGGGCGCGGGCGGCGGGGCCGGGGGAGTTCACGCAGCGGGCGTATCTCAACGGCAAACTCGATCTCACGCAGTGCGAGGCGGTGATGGATGTCATCAGCGCGCAGACGGAACTCGCGTTGCGCGCCGCGACGGAGCAGCTCGAAGGCCGGCTCGGCGACCGCATCCGCGCGCTGCGGCAGCAAGTGCTGGAGACGCTCGCGCACGTGGAGGCGTTCATTGATTTCCCCGATGAGGATATTGATCCCGATACCGACGCGCTGCTGCGAGGGCGCATCGCCAGCGTGCTTGCGGATGTGGAGGCGCTGCTCGCCACGGCTGGGCAGGGGCGCGTGTTGCGTGAAGGGCTGCGCACGGTGATCTATGGCGCCCCGAATGTGGGAAAATCTTCGCTGCTGAATCTGCTGCTTGGCCACGAACGTGCCATCGTGAGTCCGCGCCCCGGCACGACGCGCGATGTGATCGAGGAGACGATCAATCTTCGCGGCATCCCGCTCCGACTTGTGGACACGGCAGGCATTCGCGACACAGACGACGAAATCGAAGTCGCAGGCATCGAGCGCACGCACCGTGCGATGGAGCGTGCGGATTTGCGCTTGCGCGTGGTGGACGCGCATCTGCCGCCGCTCGATCAAATGTCAGGCCTTGCACTCGAATGTTTCACCGATGCGCCGCCGAATAACGAACTGCTCGTCTTGAACAAACACGATCTCGGCGAGCATCGCGGCTGGGCCATAGTGCATGGCGTCCGGCTTTCGTGCCTCACGGGTAAAGGCGAGGACGCCCTCGCGGATGCCATCGTCGCCGTGGCCACAGGCGGCGCGGCCCGCACGGATTGGAGTCTCGCCATTAATTCACGCCACGCGGCGTGCTTGGAAAAAGCGCGCGGTTTTCTTCAAGCCGCGATGCGGGCGTTCGACGACGCACTGTCGGCGGAATTCATCGCCGAGGAACTGCGCGACGCGATGAACGCCATCGGCGATATCGTGGGCCGCATGGATTCCGAAGAACTACTCGACGTGATTTTCAGCCGCTTTTGCATCGGAAAATAGCCGCCACATTCGCCGATGCTTGCGCGCTGCGGCCAGTCTCTGCATCTTCCGCGCCCTTTATGAAGCTCGACGCCACACTTGTCCGCAAGCTCGCCGCAAAAGTCGGCACGCCTTTCTGGCTCTACGACGCCGCGATCATCCGCCAGCGCATCGCCGATATCCGCCACATCACCAGCACGCCCGGCGTGCAGGCGCGCTTCGCGATGAAGGCGTGCCCCGCCACGAAGGTGCTGCGCGAAATGTCGAACGCGGGAATCTGGATTGATGCCGTCTCGGGCAATGAGGCGCTTCGTGCGTTGCGTGCGGGCCATGCGGCGGGAAATGAGCCGCCGGTCGTGTGCTTCACCGCCGATGTGTTCCGCGACAACGCGCTTGATGTTGTTTTGAAAAACAACCTGCTGCCAAACATCGGTTCGCCCGGAATGGTGCGCCAGCTCGCCGCCGCCGGATACCGTGGGCCGATCTCGATTCGTGTGAATCCCGGTTTCGGCCACGGCCATGTGAATACGTGCGACACGGGCGGCCCGTCGTCGAAACACGGCATCTGGCCGAGCGATCTCGCCGCGACACGCGATGCAGCCGCACAGGCAGGAATGAGTGTCACCATGCTGCACGCGCACATCGGCAGCGGGCCGCAATTTGCCGAGCTGCACGAAAACCTTGTGCGCCTCGCGGATGAATTCGCCACATTGCTCCCGCAATTTCCCGCGCTCACAGCGGTGAGTCTCGGCGGTGGCATCCCGCACAACTATCGCGACCGCGACAACCAAATCCCCATCGAGCCGTTGCGTGAACTTTTCGCGGCGTGCCGCGCGAAACTTTGCGCCGCCGCAGATCGCGAACTACGTCTCGAAATCGAGCCCGGTCGCTACTACGTCGCGCCTGCCGGGACGCTCGTAGCTACCGTCCACGACGTGAAGCGCACGATCACCAACGCGAAGGGCACCGGCGAGACTTTTGCAATGGTGGACGCGGGCTTCGTGGATCTCGTCCGCCCCGCGATGTATGGCAGCTATCACGAGATCGAAGTCATCGGCAAAGATGGCTCGCCGACCGAGCCTATCGTCGTCGCCGGCCCGCTTTGCGAAAGTGGCGACGTCTTCACACGCAGCGGCGGCGATGAATTGCTCCAGCCACGCAATCTCCCGCGCCCCGAGCCCGGCGACCTGCTCGCTCTGCGCGACGCCGGAGCCTACGGCTACGCGATGTCGAGCAACTACAATTCCATCGGCAGAGCCCCGCAAGTATGGGTCGAGCCCGACGGCACCGCCGAACTCATCAGCCGCCGCGAGACAATCGAGGACATGCTGAAGGCGGAGACGAGTGAGGAAATATGAGTGTGACTGGTGAATAGTGACTGGTGAATAGTGACTGGTGACTGGTGACTGGTGACTGGTGACTGGTGACTGGTGACTGGTGACTGGTGACTGGTGACTGGTGACTGGTGACTGGTGACTGGTGACTGGTGACTGGTGACTGGTGACTGGTGACTGGTCGCA
>CAMBOD010000068.1 GCA_945868985.1 Prosthecobacter debontii
ATCCGCAAAGCCTGTGTGCCAGCCATCCAGTCATGATGAAAAGCGGAGGCAGCATGGCCAGCAGGCACCAAGGAGTTTTGTATGGGATCAGCGAGTAGCCGATGAATGTTGCGACTCCATAAAGCGCGAAAAATCTTAGTGCACGCGAACGCACAGGCAGCACAAGTAGCGGTGAAGCGATCAAACCGAGGAGCGCCGGCCACTCGTAGTCGAGCAGCAGTTTTGCGAAATAATACACACTCTTGTGATGCTCTTGTTCCGTGCCGGGGCCGGTCGCGGTTCCTTTGTGCAGCATCGGCGTCCAGGTTTCCCACAGACCCGCAACGCCGCCCCAGTCCATACCGAAGCCCGAGTAAAACGCTACGACGATGCCAGCGCATACCGCGCCGATGCGGAGGACTTCTCGCCAGCCAGTTTGTGGTGCATCTGTGATTTCCGGCGCGGGGTCTTTGGCCGCTGTTTGCGCAGGGATGAAAAGTGACGCTGCATTCGGCCGTTCATTGCGCGTAACGCGGACGGCTTCCGGCGCGAATAGATCCAGCAGCCAGACGCAGCCCAGCGCGAGCCCTGCTGCGATACAATGCAATGCGTAGGTTTCCTTCGTTAGCACCATTCCGGCGAGTCCCAGACCGAGCGCCCATACATCGCCTTTGCTCCGCTGCTTTGCGCAGCCAATGACCCCGAGGCACGCAAGCATGGTGAAAAACATCAGCCACGATTCGTGAATCGCGTAGCGTGCGTAAAAAATCATCGCCGGAGAAAGCGCCATAGCTAGTGCGGCGATGGCCAGCGCGCGGAATGGCAGGAAACGGCGAAAGGCGAAAAGCAGCGCGACACTCGCCGTGCTGATGAGCACAGTCGGCATCCTTAGCGACCACACGCTTCGCCCAAAAAGCTGCTGCGAGGCAAACAGCGCGTAGAAATGTAGCGGGCCGTGGAAATTTTCGGGGCGATAGTGGTAGTAGCCCTCCGTGCACATTCCATCAATGAGTGTGCCGTTCACGCCCTCGTCGAAATGCACCGGTTTGTAATCGAGCGCCCACACGCGCACCACAAATGCGAGCGCGACAATCAGCATCATGAGCCATCGCTGACGCACCGTCATACGATGTCCTCCGTAGGTGAAGATTTCTCAGCGCCTGCTAGGGCGCCCTTGTAGTGGGTTGGCATGTGTCTTTGACCGATGGCTCGTCTGACGCTAGGCGTGGAGCCGAATGTCAGGTGTGCCATTTCTATCGCTCGTCATCCCCGCTTACAACGAGGCGCAACGCTTGGAAGCGAGCCTGCTTGCGTTGCGCGAGCATCTCGCAAGCGCAAACGTGTCGCATGAGGTTGTCCTCGTCGTCGAGCGGAGCACCGACGGCACACTGGAACTAGCGCGCCGACTCACTGCCGGGCAAGCCGCGTTTCACGTCATCGGAAATGAAACGCAACTCGGCAAGGGCCACGCGGTCCGCACCGGGATGCTCGCAGCGCAGGGAGAGATCGCATTTTTCATGGACGCCGACCTCTCGACTCCACTCACGGAAATCAGCGCCTTCCTCGCGTATTTCGACGCACATCCGGAGATTGACGTGCTCGTCGGCAACCGCGCCCACGCACGCAGCGAGATTTTAAAAATGCAAAGCATCGTGCGTCGCAAGATGGGACAGACATTCAATGCAGTCCTGCGCGCCATCGTCGGCATCCGCATCTCCGACACGCAATGCGGCTTCAAAGCATTCCGCCACACCGCACGACAGGCGATCTTCTCACGGCAGAAACTCAATGGTTTCGCCTTTGACGTCGAAGTCCTCCTGCTCGCAGAAAAACTCGGCCACCGCATCACCGACCTTCCCGTGCAATGGAAGAACTCCGAAGGCAGCAAAGTGCATCTCATCCGCGATTCGTTCCGAATGTTCCGCGACGCGCTGCGAGTGCGTCGCATCGTCGATCAGGCTATGAGAGAGAATATCAAAGCACGGGGGTAGCACTCACAACGCACCGTTTCATGCACGATACCTCCGCTTACAGGCGGAAGGCGGAGACGCCAATCACGGTGCCGACGACGCCGAGGGCGAGGGCGATGAACCACAGGACGCGCCAGCGCGAGAGAATGGATACGCTGGCGATGACGATGGCGATTTGCAGTGCGAGTGCGGCGTGGTCGCAGCGGTCGTTGATATCGGAGGCTTTTGATGCCTGTTCCTGCGCGGTTTTCGCGAGCGCGGAGATTTCTTTTTCGTCCGAGTCGTAGCGGGTGATTTCGTTTTTCAGCCAGTCTATGTGCTTTGGGGTATCGGCGGAGACGGCCTGTATGCGGGAAAGGATGTCACTCTCGGCGCGCGCGATGGTGCCTTTGATGCTTTTGCTTTGGAAACGCGCCCATTGGTTGGCGGACTCGTTGGTCTGGATGATGGCGTCGGTCTTGGCGTTGTCGCCTTTGTTGCCGATGACGCTGAGCGCGACGGCGATGGCGGCGATGCTGATGGCGACTTGTTTCTCGAAGGGGTCCTTGGCTTCTGGAATTTCCGGTGCGTCTGGCATGGCTGCGCTCCTACTTTAAAACCAACGATAGAGGAAGAAGTATACGAGCACTCCGGTGACGCTGACGTAGAGCCAGATCGGGAAGGTGACTTTTGCCCAGCGGCGATGCTGCTCGAAGCGCGCGGCGAGTGCGTGGCGCATGGTGATGATGGCGAGAGGCGGCACGGCTATCGCGAGGATGATGTGCGTGATGAGCATGGTGTAGTAGATGGGCTTCCATGCGCCCGTGCCTTGGAATGGAGTATGGACGCCCTGCACGAGAATTTTGTGCGCGACGTAGAAGATGAGGAAGATGCACGAGACGAGAAATGCTGCGCCCATGAGCAACCCGTGGGCTTTTTTGCGCTCGGCTTTGATGGCGGCGATGCCGGCGATGAGCAGGACTCCGGCGGTGGCGTTGAGGCTGGCGTTGATGGCTGGTAGATCGGATGCGGTCATGACGAAATGGAATGTTTGCTATTCGGCGAGCAGGCGTTTGATGTCGGCGACGAGTCGCAGGTGTTCTGCATCAGCGGTCTCGCCAACGCCGTTGTAGTAGGCGCGGATGGTGCCGGTTTTGTCCACGAGGACGAGCTTGGTGCTGTGGATGAATTTGTCCGCGATGCTAACGTCGTCGGGTTGTTCGACGAGCGCGAGTTTGAAACCCTCGATGCTGAGTTCAAAAATCGAGTCGTGCTCTCCGGTGAGGAAAGCCCATCGGTCGTCCGCTTTCATGCGCGAGGCGTAGTCGCGAAGCACTGCGGGCGTGTCGTTATTGGAATCGGTGCTGATGGAAACGAAGCGGACGCCGGGTTCGTCGCGAAATGCCTGATGCACTTTGCCCATGTTGTTGCTGAGGATGAGGCAGGTGCCGATGCAGTTGGTGAAAAAGAAATCGGCGACCCATACTTTGCCACGGAGGCTGGCGGAGTCGAAGGGCTGTCCGCTACGCTCGGTGAGCGTGAATTGCGGAACGGGATAGAGCTTGGGAAGCGGCTTTGGCGCTTCGCCGCAGCCGGCGAGGAGAAAGAAAAGAAGTGCGCAGAGCCCGATGCCACGGGCGGCGTGTTTGGATTCCGGCTTCATGCTTTCGTGAAGACCATGAGGCCGAGGATGAGCGGGAGATAGATGATGCTGGCGAAGAAAAGACGCCGTGCGACGGGACGCGAGCGGTCGGCCCAAAAATTTAGCGCTGCCAGGAAGAAGAGGCTGTTGATGAGCAGCGCGCCGCCGAGGTAGTTGCTGCCTGCCTGTCCGGCGTTGAAGGGCACCATTGTGACTGCTGTGAGCAGCAGCGTGAAAATGAAGCTCGTGGCAGCGGTCGGAAAGCCGGTGTTGTCGTCGCGCTTGAGCATGACGAGTCCGGCGGCGCGGTATTGGTCGCGATACATCCACGCGATGGCGAGGAAGTGCGGCATTTGCCACGTGAAAAGAATGCCGAAAAGCACCCACCCGCCCAGCCATGAATTCGGTCCGGCGGCGACCCATCCCACGAGCGGAGGAATTGCGCCGCTCACCGCGCCGACGATGGTGCACCATGCGCTGACACGTTTCAGCGGCGTGTAGATGAGGACGTAGATGACGATGGTGCTCGCGGCGAGAACTGCGCTGAGGGCGTTCACGGCGAGCCAGAGCCACGCACTGCCAATCACACCAAGCGCGATGGCTATGAAGAATGCCGCGCCTTTTTTCATGCGGCCCGCGACGATCGGACGAGATGCGGTGCGCGCCATGAGCGCGTCCACTTTCACCTCCCAAAGTTGATTGAACGCAGCGGCGCTGGCGGCGCAGAGCGCGGTGCCGAGCATCGCTTGCAGCAAGCGGAGGAAATGGATTTCGCCGGGTGCGCCCATCCAATAGCCGACAAATGTGGTGATGAGGACGAGGAGGTTGAGCCGCGCCTTCGTGAGATCGAGCAGGTCGGCGAGGATGCCGGGTTCGGCGCTCGCGTGCGGGACTGTGACGGCGGCTGGCTCGCTCATTTTGATTTACGCAGCAACATTCTGCGCGCTGGGCCGACTTGTGCGCGCGGCGAGCATGGCGATGGTGGCGCAGATGAGTGCGCCGACGATGACGTGCGTATTTGTGATGTGCGACTGGCGGCCGCGCCAGATGACCAGAACGCCGAGGATGAATTGCAGCACGATCATCGTGAGCAACGCCTTGGCCGGAGTCGTGAGGAACGTCTCGCTCTTCGCGCGCTTGATGATGCCGATGCTCATTCCGATGATGTGACCGGTAAGCAAAATCGGGAGGATGCGCGTGTGGAGAAAATGAATCATCAACTGGTGGCGAAGAGCACCGTCCCCTGCCGCCCATGCATCGGGCCATAAACCGCCAGTTGCCTGAGCCGATGGCCAAGAAGGAATCAGCAGTCCAAGGTCGCGATGGCGGAGATATGCCGCGCACGCGAGCTGTGCGAAATAGAGAAGCTGCGCAGCAATCGCCATGCGGTGAAACTTCGAGAGCTTTGCGTTTGGAGGACGAGCGCAGATTTCACTCCAAGTCGGGCAGAGGCGCACAGCTATGACGACCATCAACGCGAGGAAAGCCTGTGCAAAGACACCGTGGAAGGTGCGAAAGTTTGTGGCTGCCGTAATGCTGCCCGCTGTTTCCAAAGAAACTCTCAGCGCACCAAATACAGCCTGCGCACAGACTGCGATAAAAGCGACGAGCACCAGCCAGTGATTGGTTGTGATTGGCCGCCTGCATTTTCTTGCCCGCACGATGGCGATGATGACGAAGATTGCGGCTGCGGGCCAGTAACGGAAATGCGCCAGTGCATTTCCGCTTAGACCAATTGCGTGCCCCAGTGGCCCTGCAAGTCCGATGGCTGCGAAAGCGATAACAAGGCCAATCCATTCCCGCCAAAGCCACGCGCACAGTATCGCGGTGAGTGTGGCAAGGGTGATTGCAATCAAGCGGTGCCCATGCTCGACGGTCTTTGCAAACTCCGATGTCCATCCCGCAGGATTGAGCGCGCCATCCGGTGCATGAGGCGCCGTGGCGATGGCCATGCCGGAACCGCTCGTAGTGACTATCGCGCCGACGAGGATGAGCGCGAGCGTTGCGAAAACGCAGAATTTCGCGAGGCGCGGGAGCCATGGATTGTTGATTGGCGTTTCCATAGAAGTTGCGGATTCTAACTGCCGAAATCCGCACGGGAGGGCAGTTTTTTAATCATTACTGATGAGACACCGACTGGAAAATGCGAGCGTACGGACATTTTTCCGAAACGAGACGCTCTAGTGATGCAAAGGCGCTGCACTGTTTTGGGCAGCGGCCTTTTTCATTTCTTCCGAATACGACTTAAGTTTGCTCTGTGTGAGATCGCGCTGGCTGCCATACCACTCATCAAAATCCTTCTGATCTTCGACGCTGTAAGTCGCGACCATGCCGCTGTGACCGGTGCCGCAAAGCTGCGCACAGATGATCTGCCAGTTTCCTTTTTTAATCGGACGAAACCACTGAGGTGCCTCGGTGCCGGGCGTGGCATCCTGCTGGATGCGCATCTCGTGAAGCGCGAAGCCGTGGATGACATCCAGCGAACTGACGCGGACGACGGTCGCTTTATTGAGGACGAGGTGCATGTCGCTCGTGACGACTGCATCATCCCTCCCTGCTTCATCGTCGGGATCGAGGCCCAGGTCATTCATACCGGCCTTGATGAAGCGTGTGCTTTGGCGGCCAAATTTACCATCGGAACCGGCGTAATGAATACGCCATCCGAACTGATAGCCAATGGCGCGAATCTTCAAAGCGTCAGCTTTCTCATCCTGCGGTATTTCATTCACGCGTTTGCCCCAAAGCGGAAGAGCGAAGCCAAGCAGAATGATGGCCTCCACGACGACCACGCCCACTTCGATATGTGTGGAAACGTGATTGCGAACGCCATGATAGTCGGCCTTTGGATGGCGGGATTGGTGGAAGCGAAAAATCGTGTAGAGAAAGTAGGACGACCAGCCTACGAAAAGGATCAGCATGAACCAGTGGCAGAAGTTCAGCATTTGATCGATCTCCTTGCCGTGCTCGGAGGCGTTGGGGAGCATCCCCATGAGTTTGTTCAGATCGAAGTAGTCAGACAGTGCTGCGAGCATAATGGTGTTCGTCATTTAAGGCGATTGTGGCGCCAGAGAAAAAAAGCGGTGGCTCCGGTTGCGATGAAAATAAATCCGACCAGTGCCAGTAGGCACCAGAGAACGGAGTTGGACGCGTAAATCATTTTTGCGTCGTCGGCACCCATGCAAGTGGCGCAGGCATTTGCGTTGGCGGATAGTGCCGCAAGGAACAGCAGGGCGATGGCGTGACGGACGCTCATAGGGTAATACTGCGTGTTTTCTTCAAGAACCAGACGCCGTAGATGGGAAGTATCCCGGCTGCGACCGCGAAAGCGTAGCTGCACTGTGGTGTCACCTCATTTGCAAAGCACCACCACGAGACGCCTGCGCAAAGCAGGGTGCTGAGGATGATGAAGCAGATGTGAAAGATTTTCAGCGACACGGTGGTTTAGTGATGTGTGAATGAGGTGCTAGGGATTGGGTCCGAATGGGCCAGTATGAATAGCAGGAAGAGGCAAAGGCAGAAGAATAGCGTGAGCCCGAGCGGACGCCAGATGGTGCCGCTCTCCTGCTTCAAGTGCATGAACCACGCGCCGACGAGGCAGACTTTGAACGTGGCAACAGCGAGACCGATGATGATGTTCATGCCGTGCCTGTTGAACATCTTGTCGAAGTCCACATAGGAAAGAGCAACGGTGATGACCGTGAAAACAAACAAGGCGGCCCCAATGACGAGGTAGGGCTTCACATGGCTGAGCATGGAGCCGTGGTGCTCGTCGTGGGAATGCTCGTCGTGAGCATGGCCATGAGTCTCTGCGGGTTTATTGGCGGTGTGGTCAGACATGGTTACAGCAAGTAGAAGATCGGGAATACGAAGATCCAGATAAGGTCAACGAGATGCCAGAACAGACCGGATACCTCGATGCGGTTGCAGAGTTGCTGGTGGTTCGTATGGAAAAGTTTCGCACCGCCTTTGATCGGGAGCCAGAAGTAGATGAAAACCAAGCAGCCGCCGAGAACGTGCAGGCCGTGCAGGCCGGTAATCATGAAGTAGGTGGCAAGGTAGGTGTTCAGCCTCGGGATGAGCGGCCCATGCCCGGCAACCAAGTCGCGTTTATCAACGATGAAATGCTGGTCTTCCTTTCCGGTCTTCGCGTTTTTTACGGCATGGATATTGGGGTTATCCTTCAGGCCGAGTTCCGAAATGACGACCTGAGGACGGGGCATAAAGTGAGCCTTGTCATTATCCGGGTCGTAGGGCTTGGCGTTTTCCGCGTCCACTGCATGGATGCTGATGGTGTTCATCCTGTGGAGGATCGCGGCCTTTTTCTGAGGGTCCAAATTCGGAGCCTTCAGCGTCGCGATATCTTCATCGCGAACCACAAGCTTCTTGAGCATCGCGTCCTTTGCTTTGAGCTGTTTAGCCAGCTTGCCTGGATCGCTTTCGTCTTTCCCGAGTGCAAGCACGCCATCGAGCGTTGCTTCCTGAACATAGGGAACACCGGCTGAAGCCATGGCGAATTTGTCGGTTTCTGTGTCAAGATGGCCGCCGATGAAAAGGCGTTGGTAGCCTTCGGGATAATCGGCGCTTTTCTTACGTTCGACGTGTCCGACTTTTCCAT
>CAMBOD010000069.1 GCA_945868985.1 Prosthecobacter debontii
TGGCGTATCGAGGCACAGTTGCAGCGCGGAAAACATCGCCCCGCCACTCACACTCCCGCGCACCGAAAGCGTCTCCGACGTCACCTTCGCGCCGGCCACCGGCGAAGCAATCGTCAGCGCGGAAACCGGCGCAGGCGGCGCCGTGATGATCACCCAGTAATGCCAGTAGGTCGTATTCGGGTCGTAGTAGTGCCCGATTCCGTAGCTCGTCTGGTCGCGGTAAAATGACTCCTGCGCCAGCAAATGCGTCCGATGTGACGAAGACTTCAAAAGCTCCGACCAGCACTCCTGCGCATTCATGTAGCCGCCGCCGATGGATTCGATGTTATTGGCCTTCCGATCCGTAGAATACGAAGCGGGCAGCGCATAGCCCGCCGTCCGCACAAGATAGTTCGGCCCATTCCCATCCCGGTTCACATGGTTAAAATAATCGCGCTTCGCCATGTCCATCGCCCTCGCCCGGGCCACCATCACCAGACGCTTATCCAGATGCATCTCCCCCTTGTTCCGCTGCTGCCCGCTCGTAGTCGTCAGCAGATTCGCAAGCTGCTGCTCCTCACCCGTCAAAGTCACCGCCCGTCCCGCAGTCAGCGAGACAAGCAAAGCAACAATGAAGAAAAAGTGGCGAAGGCTGGGTGTCATTCCAGCATTTATAATAAACATGATTCGCGCCACCCCTCGACACATCCCTTACCCAAATCATCCCATCCTAAAGTCACATTTTAAGGTCAATCCCCGTCTAGAGACAAAACTACACGGAAACCACGGAAGACATCATCGCGGTAATTGGAGGCACTTCCAAATCGCTTCGCCGAACGGCAGAGCCGGGGAGGACAACGCCAGTCCCCGCCACGCAACACGTGACGACTCTCATCCGCAGAACCCACAGGGTCAGTCACCGCATCATGGGGATGCGGAGCAAAGCCATCGCTGCACCATTGCCAGACATTGCCGTGCATATCGTAAAGCCCCCAAGCGTTTGGCTTTTTCTGGCCGACGGGGTGCGTGCTATCCGTCTCGCTTTTGCCGCCGAACCAGCCTGCTTCAGCCAGCGCAGCCTCACCATCACCCGTGTTGAAAACAGTCGTAGTCCCCGCCCGGCAGGAAAACTCCCACTCCGCCTCGGTGGGAAGACGATACCGTCTTCCTTCCTTCTCGCTCAGCTTCTTGCAAAAAGAAACCGCGTCACTCCACACCACCTCATCCACCGGCAAATTATCTCCTTTGAACCGGCTCGCGCCCTCGCCCATCACCGCCCTCCATTGGGCCTGAGTCACCGTGTAAATCCCGATGAAGTAACCCTTCGTCAAAGTCACCTTGTGCTGCGTTTCGTGCCCCTCCCTGCCCACTTCCGTCTTCGGACTCCCCATCACAAACGCACCCGGCGCGATATAGGTCAGTTTCATGCCGATTGAATTAGTGAAAATTTCGCCGAGTTTGTGCTGGCCGACTGCCCCCGGCTTCCCTTCGCCCGACGGGTCTGCCGCCTGCAAAACTCCAAACCCAGAAAACAACAATACCAAAAATAATCGGAAAAAACCGCAAGTCGACGAGGGCATGGGACAGCTACTACACCTGCACTTTCCACCTGTCTTCAAGGAAATAGCATTCGCGCCCGCCATTATCCCCGCTCCCCTTCCAGGACAGCGGGAATTGCCATCAAAGATGCCCACCTCCTCCGCTCACAAGCTCATGTGGCTAATCGGGTCGATCCAGCCGCTCTAGCCGGTGCTTCTGCCGATGGCGCGGACTTGCATGGCGTAGGTGACGCCGAGCGTCAGGCCTTTGAGCGGGATTGCGCGGGAGTTGGAGAAATAACCCGCCGACTGCAAGGGGCCTGGTGTGCCGCCGGGGGCGACTTCGGCGATGCGCACTTCGTAGGTCTTCGCGTGCTTCATGGCTTTCACGCGCAGGATGAGGCAGCCGCTACCCCCACTTTCCCTACAAAAACTTACCCCGCCGGCGCTTTGGGCTGCCGGCGGGGCTTTGAAAATCTGATTAAGTTTGCGGGGAGTCTTAGCAAATGCGGGCGCGCACGGTGGTGCGGCCGGATTGCAGGCGGACTCGTCCGCTGTCGAGCAAGTCGGCAACTGCGGCGAGGGTTTCGCGGTTGTTACGGCTGTTGGAGCTGACTGCGACGATCAAATCGCCGAGTGTGAGGTTCCGATGTGCTGTTTTGAGTGACTTTTTCATGGCTGGGTAGTGTTGTTGGGTTGGGTTTGATTACTGAGGAAATTAGGCAACGCGTGCGCGGAGGGCGCGACCGTTGTTGGTCAGGCGAACGCGACCGCTTTCAATAAGGTCGGCCACCGCTGCGGCGGTTTCGTTCAGATTCTTGCTGCAGCTGCTGACGGCGAGAACGAGGTCGCCGAAGGTCATTGCTGAGCGGTTCGTGGATTTCAGGGATTTTTTCATGTTCTTAGTGGTTTGGTTGTTTGGCTGATAAAGACTTACTTAGCAGTGGCCGTGCCAACTTCTGAGTTTGCTTTTTCTTTCATGGCTTGAAGGTAGTGGTTTCCTGCCAGAACACAATGCGAAAGATAAACTATTTTTCTTTCTGCTGATTGGCTGGCTTTCAAAGTATTCATAAGGTTCGGAAAAGGGTTGTTTCGAGATTTCGAGTTCTATCATGGAGACGTTTGCTTTGATTTTTATCTTAGAGTTCACACCACTATTTTCTGTTCAAAAAAATCCTACGTCACCCCCTCTGCCCTGTGAGATATTGCCACCTTGGCTTCGGAAAACCATGGATTCGGCTCGACAATCCTGCCTCCTCCCAGCCCGATACGTGCGAGTTTTATGAACCGCATCATCGCCTCTCTGTTCACGTGGGTTTTACTCGGCTTTACCGCACCGGCAGAAAACCCGCACGGCCTGCCTGACGGCCTCTACACCCAAATCACGACCGAGGCCGGCGTGGTGGTTTGTGAGCTTTTTTACAAAAAAGTGCCCATGACCGTGGTGAACCACATCGCTCTTGCCGAGGGCAGACTCGGCCCGGAGCCGCGTAAACCTTTCTACGAGGGGCTGACTTGGTGCCGTGTCGTCCCCGGTCTGGTCGTGCAGGGCGGCGACCCCACGGGCACCGGGAATGGCGATGCAGGCTATCTTTTCCCCGATGAAATCGTCCCCGGCCTCCGCCATGACGGCATGGGGACTTTGCAAATGGGCAATGACGGCCCCGACACGAATGGCTCTCAATTTTGCCTGATGCTCAGCGCCCAGCACCGCTTGAACTACCAGCACAACGTCTTTGGCCGCGTCGTCCGTGGACTCGACCTCCTGCCGAAGATCAAACAGGGCGACACCATGCGAGTGAAAATTTTGCGCTTTGGCGAGGAGGCAAAGGCATTTCGGGCGGATGAGGAGACATTTAAAAAACTCGTCGCCCGCGCCACTCACTATTTCGGTCCCAAGGAACCGGGACCCGACTCCCCTTTCGACGACCCCGATAAAATCCTCCCGACCGAGTGGGATCGGGCAAAACACTTCAACTACAAGCTGGTGAATTTCGAGCGTTTCACAGGAATCAAGCTGGCCGCGCGCGTCTTCGCAAAAGCCCCGACCGCAGCACAGGGAGACAAACTCGAAGCCTATGTGCAAAAAGAAGCCGCCCGCCTCGGCGTTCACAAACGCGGTGCCCTCGCCCTTTACTTTGCCAGCGAAGACAAATGGCACATCCGCATCGGCGACGACTCGGCAAAGCACTTCCTGCAAACCAACGCCATCGGCGAAAAATCCACACCCTCTGCATCCGTGGAAGAAGCCCTGCAAAAACTCCTCGAAGCCGCCAGCGTGCGCTCCGCCCAAGCCATCGCCACCCTCCAGGCCCGCCTCACCCCCGACGACCCCATGACCGAAGGACGAAGAATCAAACTGAAAACTGACGCCGTCCTCGACGGCATCATTTTCAAGCTAGAGGGCGAATAGCCATTGAGATGAAAAGGAAAATGTCCCCGGCGGGAATCGAACCCACATCAGCGGTTTAGGAAACCACTGTTCTATCCGTTGAACTACGGGGACTATTGATTATCAGAGGCTTATGTCGCCTTGCCGCGTGAGAAACTGGGCTTGTAACGTAATTTTGTAATCCGACAAAGTAAGCTGCATCAGAAAAGCCCTCAAACTCTCTCCAAGGTTGCTGAATGTCTTTATAGGAACGCTCACGGGACATATTTCGCACTTCTCAAAGTCCGCAGCAAGCAAATCAAGCTCTAGCTCAAAACCGAAGACTCTGCTCTCGCACGTCGTCGCTTGGCTGGGTTGAGAACAAAAGCGCAGGGGCTTTCTAACGAAGAGCACGGCATGACATTCGACCGTCTTGCCGATCATGGCTTGCACAGAAAGAGTCCGTCCTTCGCCCTAGGGATGCGTTGATTAAAACACACGTGCCGTAGTAAAAGTGGGTCAGTATAGGTTGTGTTTGGTAGGGCGGAGAAGTTTATTTTTGAGAACACTATTCCGTGCTTTATTCGGTGGCCTGTCGGCTTCATTGAATGCACCCGCATGAAGTGCCGCCTCGATCAGCTTCTCGTTACACTCGGGCTCTTTGAGAGCAGGGAGAAGGCACGCCGCGCCATCATGGCGGGGCAGGTTCGCGTGGGCGATCAAGTCGTGGACAAGGCGAGCCGGGAGTTTCCTGACGATGCAGTGGTGACTGTAGCGACGCCTGACCGCTATGTCGGGCGTGGCGGGCATAAAATGGAAGCTGCGCTCACGCATTTCGCCGTGAACCCGAGCGGGCTCATCTGCCTCGACATCGGCGCGAGCACCGGTGGTTTCACCGATTGCCTGCTCCAGCACGGCGCTGCGAAAGTGTGGGCGGTGGATGTCGGTCACAGCCAGCTCGACTGGCGCATCCGCTCCGACTCGCGAGTGATCGTTCGTGAAAAACTCAACGCCCGCCACATCACACGCGCCGATGTGCCAGACGATATCGCGCTCATCGTGGCCGATGTGTCCTTCATTTCGCTCACGCTCATTCTGCCGCCTGCGCTCGAATTGCTCGTTCCCGGCGGTGCGATGCTCGTGCTCATCAAGCCGCAGTTTGAATTGCGCCGCGAGGAAGTCGCCCGTGGCGGTGTCGTGAAAGACCCCGCACTTCACACCGCTGCCGTGGAGCGCATCCGCGTTTTCGTGGAGCAAATGCCAGCATCTTCGGCGGGGCTCCTCTTAAAATGGAGCGGCGTGATCGAATCGCCAATCCTTGGCGGCGAGGGGAACAAAGAATTTCTAGCGTGCCTGCGTGCGGAATGATGGCGGATGAACGGATTTGGAATGACGAATGACTTGCGAACGACTATGCGTCGCGCGTGAGCAGCACCCGCCACATCGGACTCATTGCCAACGACTCGAAGCCGCAGGCTCGTGATGTCGTGCAATCGCTTGTGCGCGAATTTTCCGGGTGCGGCGTTCAACTTCACCTCGACCACCGGGCCGGGCGGCTCATCGGTGCGGAAAATGGCCTCACCGAACCGGAACTGGCGGACACTTGCGAAATGCTCATCGTCCTCGGCGGCGACGGCACCATCCTCCAAGTCCTTCACGCGCTCGGCAACAAACTCTGCCCGCTGCTGGGCATCAATCTCGGCACACTTGGCTTTCTCACCACCGTCTCCGCTGCGGAACACCTGAGCGCAGTCAAGGCGATCATCGCGCGCAAATACACACTCAGCGAACGCGCGTTGCTGAAAGTGGACGTCCACCGCGAAGGCCGCGTCAGCAGTTCACGCATCGCACTCAATGACGCCGTCGTCAGTCGCGGCAAACTTTCACGCCTCATCCGCCTCGCCGTGCGCATCGGCCCCGACTCGCTCACCGAATACAATGCCGACGGCCTGATCGTCGCCACGCCAACCGGAAGCACCGCATACAGCCTCAGCGCAGGCGGCCCGATCCTCACGCCGGACAGCGATGTCTTCGTGCTGAATCCCATCTGCCCCCACGTTCTCACCAACCGCGCCGTGATCGTGAGCGACCACAGCACCATCGAAATCACGCCCGCTGATTTGGAAAGCAGCATCTACCTCACGCTCGATGGACAAACCGCGCAACACATCCAGCCCGGCGAAAGCATTCGCATCAGCAAAGCCCCGCACCGCCTCCCGCTCGCCTCGATCGAAGGCGTTTCCTATTTTGAAGTGCTCCGCCAAAAACTGAAGTGGAGCGGCACAGCGGTGTAGTCGCTTAGTTCGCAAGCACTGCGAGTGCGGCGTCGAGTTCGGCTTCCGTATTATAAAAGTGCGGGCTGAAGCGCAGGTAGTCGCGGCCTTCGCGGTCGTGACGCAGCGAACAGGTGACATCTGCTTTTTCCAACTGCGCGAACAACTCCGTGGCGCTGCGCTGCGGATGCGAGAAAGTCGTGATGCCGCTCGCCATTGGACCGTCAGCGGGGCCGTTGATTTCAAAACCGAGCGAGTGCAGGCGCGGGACGAGGTAGGCTTTGAGTTCGAGGATGCGCGACGCGACGCGGTCGAGGCCGTGGTGGAGAAACAGTTCGATGGCCGCCTTCATGCCGTAGATGCCGGAGATGTTCAGCACGCCGGGCTCGTAGCGTTGCGCGGTGGGCATGAAGCGCACTTCGTCCTGCGCGATGAAGTTTGGAGAAAAAACATTCCACGCGCCGATGAGCGTGGGTCGGCAGAGGTCGAAGTGCTTTCGCTTCACATACACGATGCCGATGGCCATCGGACCGAGCATCCACTTGTGCGCGTCAGCGCTGAGAAAATCCACATGCTCCACGTTGAGCGGAAATGCGCCGAGCGTCTGGATCGCATCGAGTGAAAATAGAACGCCGCGCGAGTGGAGCATCTTTCCAATCGCATCCACATCAATCCGCGCGCCGGAAAAAAAGTGCGCACTCGCGAGAGCGACAAGCTTCGTGCGCGGAGTGAGCGCAGCCTCGACGAGTGCAGGCGTAATTTCACCGGGGCGCTCGGGCTGGAGCAATTTCACAACAACGCCTTTGCGGCGCAGTTCAAGCCACGGATAAACATTCGCCGGATAGTCCGCCGCGTAGCAGACGACTTCATCGCCGGGTTGCCACGGGATGCCGTTGGCAAAAAGCGAAAGCCCGAGCGAAGTGGGACCGAGCAGTGCGATTTCGTCGGCATCGGCACCGATGAATTGCGCGCACACCTTGCGCGCCTCCTTCACATCGCGAAGCACCTCGGCAAACTCCTGCGGCATCTCCGCCGACTGACGGACGTGCGCGCCCATCGCATCCGCCGCACAAGCCGGGAGCGCGCAGACTGCGGCGTGGGCAAAGAACCGCTTGTGACGGGAAATAGGAAAGAACCGCTGGCGTTCAGCTTCGTCAGAAAAAAGATTCATTATTCTGTTCGTAGTGCCGGTGGCGGTGGGAGTTTTTTCAAAGTCTCCTCATCGGCGAGCTTGGTCGTCACTTTATATTCGCGCTCCACTTTCACATCCCTCCCCTGCTCGTCCTGATAGCGATAGGTGGTCGTGGTGAAATTTGGCTCTGGCGGCAGAGGCCGCGGCGGTTCACCCATTTGCTTCCATGTGTCAATGATGTGGAAAATAGCCATGTAAGCGACGAATACGGCGAAGGCGACACAGGCAATGAGCTTGAAGTTCATTTTGTCTTCCGTGACTTCGCGCCTGCCTCGATGAGCTTCCAAAAATCATCCCGCTTACTGAGTTCCTCGTCTTCGCCGAGCGAGAGCTTGGAGCGGAAAAGGAAATCACGGAGCGAGTTTTTGTGCAGCACGCGATGGACGGTGATGCCCTCGGCGCTGCGCTCGAAGTAAAGCCGGTGATCCTTCGCGCGATAGCGGTAAAGTTTTTTTCCATCGCGTTCGAGTGCGCCAAATCTTGCGGGGTCCAGATCTTCGAGATTGTCCGGCAACACTGAGAATTCGGCGAGCAGGTCGAGTTGGAGGTCTTTCGGCAGTGCGGCCATTTCTGCGGCGCTGATTTCGTTGAAAACGATTTGATACATGGATGTTGAAGCTAAGTGGAATGTGGCGCGGAGGAAACAGCGGAATCAAAAGGCACCCGCGTGACCCGTGTGCCGATGCCGGTGAAAATGTCCCACGCGATGGTGCCAGCGCGCTCGGCGAGATCGTTGGCGGTGATTTCCTCCACGCCCTGTCTTCCAAGCAACACCGCCTCTTCGCCCGGCGCGATGTCGGGGAGCGCG
>CAMBOD010000070.1 GCA_945868985.1 Prosthecobacter debontii
CCTCGAATTCTGCGCCGAGGAATGCCTCGACGATGGCACCGCATTGATTTGGAGCGACGTTCACAGAGCCCATGCAGAGCACGTTTGCGTTGTTGTGCAGGCGCGTGGTGCGCGCGTCGGCTGCGTTCGTGATGAGCGCGGCGCGGATGCCTGCGTGGCGGTTTGCGGAGATGCTCATGCCGATGCCCGTCTTGCACATGAGGATGCCAAAGTCCGCCTCGCCCGAGGTGACTTCCTTGCAAACGAGTTCGGCGAAATCAGGATAGTCCACGGACTCTGCGGAGTTCGTGCCGAGGTCGTGCACGATGTAGCCGCGCTCTTTCAATAAACTGCGGACTGTTTGCTTCAACTCGACGCCGCCGTGGTCAGCGCCGATGGCGATGCGGAGTGTCTTCTTTGTTTCTGCGGGGGCCTGTGTGGTGGCTTTGGTTTCGGACATGGTGGAATCAATGAATGAAATGAGACTCGGAACGGCTTTCTGCAAATGGTCGCGCGTGGCGATGTAGGCGTGCATGCCCATGCCGATGGGGTCCGGCACTTCGGGGCGCGTGGCGAGCTGCGGCTCGAATTCGCACGCGAGCCACACCTTGTTGGCGGACTCGGGGAAAAACGTGAGGATCGCGTCGAGGTGCGAGCGCGTCATCGCAAAAATGTGCGTCGCCCACGCGACGAGTTCATCGCTCATCGGCTGCGAACGGATGTCAGAAATATCAACGCCCCATTGGCGCAAAGCGACCACGCCGTTGTCGCTGGGCCGCTGACCAAACCCCGTCGCCACGCCCGCACTCGCGACCTCAAAGTCCTTTCGCTCACGCACCGCGTGCCGGAAAATACCTTCTGCCAACGGGCTTCGGCAGATATTTCCGGTGCAGACAAAGAGGATGCGTTTTGGTTTCGACACGATGAAGGGCGGAGAACGTATGGGCGCGCGAAAGCGAGGTCAAGCGGGTGGGGTAAAAATGACGGATCACGAATTATTCCGTCCATGCAGTGCATCAAGTTCACGAAAAGTCCGCTTGCTTGCCCTGCGCACCAGAGCGTGCGAGCATTTCCGCGTGTCATTTCACCGCCTCTGCCTCTGCCTTCTCGCGTTCAGCCTCGCTGCGTGTTCGAGCTACGACTCACGCTGGCGGCATCCACATTTCGCCGCAGGCGGAAAGGACAAGTTTGAGGGGAGCTACGCGGGCACTTGGTCGAGCACGAGCTATCCCGGCACGGGAGGAAAGCTGTGGTGCATCGTCACCAAAAAATCCGGCAAAGAGTATCTCGCAGAGTTCAAGGCGACGTGGCACGGCGTGTTTTCATCGGAGCACGCGGTCGTTTTGAAAAAGCGCACGGATGGAACTTTCAGTGGCGAGACAGAAATCCAAATGTGGATCGGCTCTGGCTCTTATCGCTGCGCCGGGACGATGAACGGCTCGGCTCTCACGGCCAGCTACGATGCGACGTATGACCGTGGTGCATTTACGCTCTCGCGTCCTTTGAACTCTGCGCCATGGATTCACGACCCGCCAGTGCCCGTTGCATTTCCAACAGACTCTTCACAGACTCGGCGGTTGACTCCACGCCCGCGCCCGCGCTAAACCGCCAGCATGTTGTCCCGACCCGCATCCATTCTTGCCGCCGCTGCCGTGCTCAGCCTCTCCGCCTGCCATTCGACTTACAGCGACGTCTATAGCTTTAAAAAGAACTCTTTCGTCGCTCCGCCAAAGCCCGAGCCAGTAAAGCCGAAGGATCCAAGCTCGGATGCATTGCCCGGAAGTCAGATCGGTGCCCCTGTCCCAGGCGCTCTCGATCCAGGCATCCCAGGCATCCCCGGTAGCGCGCCCGCTGCGGTTCCCGGCCTGACTCCCGCTCCTGCGGCCTCGGCTCCCGGCACCATCCCCGGTCTGTAACGCAGCGTTCGCCAATCGCCCCCGTGCGATGGCCCGCGTCTAGCTGCCGGACTTTCCATTGTGGCTAACGATCCAACCGGCACCGACTCCGATTCGCAGCGTCCTTCAGCGATCCTCGCGGAGGTGCTCGTTTACGCGGGCGAACAGTGCGTTTCCAAATACTCGCTCACCCACGGTGAATACACCATTGGCCGCGAGGGGAGTTGCCAGATCGGGATGGATGTGGATGGCGTCTCGCGCCACCACGCGCGGCTCACTTTCCAAGGCTACGAACTCGTCATTGAAGACCTCGGCTCGGCAAACGGCGTGTTCATCGAGGGCGTGCAAATTTCACTCCCCACGCGCGTGCGGCCCGACCAGCAGGTCGAGATCGGCAGCGCTCGACTTTTCATCCGGCTGAAATCCGACGCCGTCGAAATGCTCGCCGCTTCATTGTGGGACCCCGACCTCGGGCTCACCCCGGTGCGCGCCCTTCTCGAAGGCAAAAAATACAAAGTCCTCGGCACCATCGGGCGCGGCGGCATGGGCGTCGTGAATCAAGCGCGCGACCTCCGCATCCACCGCACCGTCGCGATGAAAGTCATCAAGACCGCCTCCCAATCCTCCCGCGAAAACGTCCTCCGTTTCGTGGACGAAGCGCAAGTCACCGGCCAGCTCCAGCATCCCAACATCGTCCCCGTTTACGAACTCGGCCTCGATGAGCAGGGCGAGGTTTTCTACACGATGAAATTCGTCAAAGGCATCACCCTCGACCACGTGCTGCACGACATCCGGCGTGGCGACGAGCCGACGATTCAAAAATACCCGCTCGCCGTCCTCCTCACCGTCTTTTTGAAAATCTGCGACGGCGTCGCCTACGCGCACTCCATGGGCGTCGTCCATCGCGACCTGAAACCGGACAACGTCATGATCGGCGAATACGGCGAAGTGCTCGTGATGGACTGGGGCCTCGCAAAAAAAATCGCCCACGGCAGCGGCGACGAAAATCTCACCGACACAAAACCCGAAGCGCCCGACTCCGACATGCGCGGCTTCCAGACACTCAACGGCCTCATCGTCGGCACGCCGCCATACCTCGCCCCCGAAGCCGCGCGCGGCGACCTCGATCAAATTGACGCCCGCAGCGACATCTATGTCCTCGGCGAAATCCTCTACACCATCCTCACCCTCCAGCCGCCCTATCCCGGCAAAGACTTCGCCGAACTGATCGAGCTCATCGCCGAGGGGAAATTCGCGCATCCCGCCACACACAAAACCACCACCCTCGCCCACCTCCCCGGCAAACGCGTCCCCGACGGCCTCGCCGCCATCGTCATCAAAGCCATGACCTTCAACCCCGGCGGCCGCTACCAAAACATCGCCGACTTACAGGCCGACATTACCGCGTGGCAGGGCGGCTTCGCCCCAAAAGCCGAGCGCGCCGGCCTTGGCCGCCACATCATGCTCTGGGCCGGGCGCAACAAAGCAGGCGTCGCCATCTTCGCCTTCTTCTTCATCGTCCTCAACGCAGCCCTCGTCCTCTTTTTCCTCTCGCTCAAACACGAACGCGACATCGCCCGCGCCAGTGAGCGCGCAGCACTCGAAAGCAAACAACAACTCGCCGAGGCCATGCAGGACCTGCAAGGCGCCGCCCCCCTTTTCGCCGAGCAAGCACGCCAGTTCATCCGCCAAAAAGACCTCGACTCCGCACTCGACCGCGCCGAGAGCGCCCTCCGCCAGCTCCCCAACAACGCCGACTACCACCTCCTCCGCGCCAACATACTGCAAAGCCTCCTCCGCTGGGACGCCGCCGCCGAAGCCTACGAAACCGCCCTCCGCATCAACCCCAAACTCACCGCCGCAAAAGAAAACCTCGCCCTCACCAAAAAACTCCTCTCCACCCTCGGCGAAGAACACGAACCCGGCCCCACTCAACTTCGCGAACTCAACGAATCCCTTCTTCGCCAGGGGCGCATCCCCGAGGCAGGCATCATCTTCGACAAACTCGGCATCGAGCGCCCTCTCGCTGGAAAAGCGATTCGCCAGGCCCTCGAAAATGACCCATCCCTCGCCCCCCTCCGCGAAATGCTCGACCGCCGCGAATTCCGTGGACGCATCCACCGCCAGCCCGGCGGCACCTTCAGCGCCAACTTCTCCGGCCTCCCCCTCCCCGCCATCCTCCCGTTTTTCAAAACACAGCCCGTCATCGTCACCGGACTCACCCTCGACGGCGTGGAAATCCCCGACCTCTCCATGCTTCAAGGCATGAAACTCACTCATCTCTCGTTGAAAGGCTGCAAAAATATCCCCGACCTCGCTCCACTCGCAGGCATGAGCCTCCAGCGCCTCAACCTCAGCGGCACCGCCATCCGCGATCTCACTCCCCTCGCCAACATGCCCCTCGTCGAACTCATCCTCACCGATTGCACTAAACTCACCGACCTCACACCGCTCCGCGAATCCCGCCATCTCGAAACCCTCATCCTCCCCGTTCAAGCGCGCGAAATCGGATTCCTCCGAAACATCAAGAGCCTGAAATTTCTCAGCTACCGCGACCTCACCCAGCCCGCCGCCGACTTCTGGAAAGAGCACGACGCCAAGCCCCAGTCATCACGCTGAGGCAGTGCAGATGCGAGGTTTCGTTTTTCAAACTTCCCTATAACTGGTGCGCTGTGTTGATTGTTGTGCAATGACATCGCACCCACGCACCCCTTCCACTGAAGTTCAATTGAAACTGCAACCCCGGTCACCGCTGAAAGGAGCGCGGCGTTATGTGCCGTTCGCGCTGGCTGCGATGCTGGGCGTGGCGGGTGTTGCTTTTGCTGTCGAACCACTAGCGGTGGAGCCAAATCCTTCCTCGGAATTCCGCAGCCCAGCGGATGAGTTGAAGACGATGAAGCTGCCGCCGGGCTATCGCCTGGAACTGGTGGCGAGCGAGCCGATGATCAAGGAGCCGGTGACGCTGGCGTGGGATGGAAATGGCCGGATGTTTGTCGCAGAGATGCGCACTTATATGCAGGACGTGGACGGCACGAAAGAGAACGAGCCGACAAGCTGTGTCTCCATGCTGACGGACACCAACGGCGATGGGAAAATGGATAAGGCGACCGTTTTCGCCGACAAGCTGGTGCTGCCGCGTCTGCTCCTGCCGCTCGATGGCCGTGTGATTATCGGCGAGACATACAAGGATCAGCTTTACAGCTACCGCGACACGAACCGCGATGGCGTGGCGGATGAAAAGACGCTCGTTTACCAGGGTGGCGCGATCAAAGTGCAGGGCAACCTTGAACATCAGGACAGCGGCTTGATGTGGAATCTGGACAACTGGATTTACACAGCGATGAGCTGGCAGCGTCTGCGTTTCACACGCGGCGCGATGGAGGCGGAGCCGAGCTTCAAGCATTTCGCGCAATGGGGAATTACACAGGATGACATGGGCCGGATGTATTACTCGTCGGCGGGCATGGAGCAGCCGGCGTATGGATTTCAGATGCAGCGCGCATACGGAAATCTGACACTCAAAGGCGATCTCTCGCCAAATTTCCAAGAGCCATGGCCGATCATCGCGACGCCCGACGTGCAGGGCGGCCCGGGGCGCAATCGCCCGGACAAGACGCTAAATCATTTCACCGCCTCGTGCGGTCAGACGATCTATCGGGGCGATAATTTGCCGAAGGAACTCTATGGCGATCTGTTCATCTGCGAGCCGGTCGGGCGTCTCATCCGCCGTGCGAAAGTCAGCAATGTGGATGGAAAAATCATGCTCGCGAACGCCTACGACGCGGAGAAGAAGGAGTTCATCGCGTCGAGCGACCGCAATTTCCGCCCGGTCCACATGGCGACTGGGCCGGACGGCTGCCTCTACATCGTGGATATGTATCGCGGTATCATTCAGGAGGGCGCGTGGGTGAAGGGTTATCTGCGCGAACGCATCCTCGAAGCGGGGCTGGATAAGAACATCGGACGCGGGCGCATCTGGCGCGTGGTAGGCCCCGGCACGAAGAAAACTGTCGCGCCGAAAATGCTCGATGAAACGCCAGCGCAGCTCGTCGTTCACCTTTCCCATCCAAATGGCTGGTGGCGCGACACCGCGCAGAAGCTGCTCGTTTTAAAACGCGACTTGTCCGTCGTTCCTGTGCTGAAAGCCCTCGCGCGCACCGGCAAGGAGCCGCTGGGACGGATGCACGCGCTCTGGACGCTGGAGGGCATGGATGTGATTGATGGCGATTTGCTCGGCGAAAAACTCCGCGACACCGACCCGCGCGTGCGTATTGCGGCCCTCCGCACCGGCGAACGTTTGCTCAAAAATGGCGATGACAAATTCCTCGCGAAAATCGCACCGCTCGCCGCCGATCCCGATTCCAACGTCGTCGCGCAGGTGGTTCTCAGCGCAAGCTTCAGCCCGGCGAAAGATCAGGCGGTTGCGATTATCGAGAAGGCAAAAGCCGCGAAGGTCGCGCCCGACATTCTCGATGCCTACGTGAAAAACAGCATGGGCCGTTTAAACGGACGCAAAGAGGTCGCGCTTTCCAAGGGCGCGGCAACCTACCAGTCGCTGTGCATCAGTTGCCACGGAGCCGACGGCAAAGGCGTGGACGCAGGTAAGGACAAAATCGCCCCGCCGCTCGCCGGATCTGCCATCGTCAACGGCAATAAGGATACTGTGATCAAAATCCTCCTGCGCGGCCTTACTGGGCCGATTGATGGTAAAAGTTACGTCGGCCAAATCATGGTCCCCATGGCGCAGGAGTCCGACGAGTGGGTGGCCGATGTTTTGACCGAAGTCCGAAAATCCTGGGGCAATACCGGCGACGCCGTGACGCCCGCCGAAGTCGCCAAAGTCCGCGCCGCCACTGCAAACGTGAAAGAGCCTTACACGATGGAGAAATTGCTCGGAAAGTAAGCCGCCCAGCTTCCTTTTCCCACGATAGCGCACAAAAAAGAAAGGCACCGCCAACGAGACTCTCGCCGACGGTGCCTTTTTGGTGTCAGGGTTCTTGGTTAGTTGTTCGTGCGACGGACGGTGCCCGTGCGGCTGCCACCGATGTCGGAGGTCACGGTGACGGTGCCGGGGTTTGAATTCACGCTGTTGACGGTGAGCGTGTAGCGACCGAGCGAGACGTTGTAGGTCATCACTCCGTAGCCGACGACGTTAAGCGTAGGGCTTGGGGCTGCGCTGCTGGTGGCCTCCACTACGAGTTTCTTACTGTGGCGCTGCCAGTCGGCGCGGGTGATGGTGATCGTGTCCACGAAATCGAGCGTGTAAAGCCCGCCAGTGGTGTGGCTGAGATAGACGTTGTTGCCGGAGACGGCGACATCAATACCGCCAACGAAAGCCGCGCCTGAGCCAGCTTCGGGATCGTATTGAGCGACTGAACGGGGCGCGGCGGGATTCGAGATGTCGAGGATGCGCAGGCCGTCCGTGAACCAGCCGACGTAGGCGTATTTTCCGGAAATCGTGATCCCGTGCGGCACTGCGCCGCCGGGGCTGGCGAAGCTGCCCGCGAGTGTGATGCTGGCGAGGTTCGAGATGTTCCAGAGTTTGATCGGGTCGGCTGCGGAGGAATTTCGCCGGTGGTGATGAGCGTCTGGCCGTCATCGCTGAGCGCGAGATGGTAGAAAAATTCGCCGTTCACGCTGGATGTGGCCCTGTGGCCGAGTTGCACGGGCGTGCTAGGGTTGGTCACATCATGCATGGTAAAGCCGCCGCCGAGCCAGGTGGTGTAGCAGCGGCCATTGCGAACGAGCACGTCGTGCGACTGGGAGTTGTATGACCAAATCGGTGCCAGAATTTCAGATACATAGACGGGCAGAGCCGGGTTGGTGACATCGAACAGAGCCACATTGCCCGTGATGCCTGAGGTGAGGTAGGCGATTGTGCCGCTGGTGGTCACATCCACGGTAACGCTATCCGCATCGCAACCAAGGTGATAACCGCCACCCGCACCCCATTCGAGGCGGCTGAGTTCGACCGGCGCGAGCGGATTGCTCACGTCATAGATGAACATGCCGACGTGTGGCGTAGGCGTGCCCTGCGGGACTTGGTTGGACATGTAGGCGATGTTACCGATGACCTGCACATCGCTGATCCGGGCGTGGGCAAATGGGAGGATCGTGCTTTTCAGCACAGGTGCCGCAGGATTCGTGGAGTCTATAATCGCGAGGCCGGAGGTGCCGCGGGCGACATAGGTGGTGTTGCCTTGGACTGCGACGCTGCCATTACCCGTCCCGAGGGCGAGGCGCGAGCGTAACTGGGTGTTGGTTGTGGTTTGGGCGGAGGCTGTG
>CAMBOD010000071.1 GCA_945868985.1 Prosthecobacter debontii
TCGCGTGGATGTCGGTGACGTAATGGCGGTTTTCGACGGCGTGGAAACCGATTTCGTCGGTCGCTCCGTGGACGACACCGCGTTTGAGTCCGCCACCGGCCATCCAGACGCTGAAACCGTAGATATGATGGTCGCGCCCATCGGCACCTTGCGAGCCGGGCGTGCGGCCAAACTCCGTCGCGAAAACAACGAGCGTGTCGTCGAGAAGTCCGCGCCTTTCGAGATCCTCCAGCAGCGCGCCGATGGGCTGATCCACGGCCAGCGCGTTTTTGGCGTGGTTGGCCTTTAGTCCGCTATGCGCGTCCCACTGTCCCGCCCCACCTCCGCCGTGCTGAATCTGAATAAATCGAACACAACGCTCGGCGAGACGCCGCGCCGCCAGCAATTGCGTGCCGAATTCGCGGCAGTGCGGCAGATCCAGTCCGTAAAGTGCTTTCGTCTCCGCAGTCTCCTTGGAAAAATCCAGCACATCGGGCACGGAGAGTTGCATCCGGGCGGCGAGTTCGTAGGACGCGATGCGCGCGGCGAGCGCCGGGTCGTTGGGATACTCCACACCGCGGAGGAGGTTGAGCTGTTTGGTCAGGTCGCGTCCGACCGACTGCGCGTCCGCCGAAACGCCTCCCTCGGCTTTGCCAAAATCGAGCGGATTCGCCGGGTCAATGCGCAGCGGCACGGCATCGTGCATGGGGCCGAGATACAGTCCGTCTTTTTTGTTCCAATACTCGCGGGTGCCGATGGAGATGAATTGCGGCAGGTTTTCGTTGAGCGAACCGAGGCCGTAGTGAACCCATGCACCTAGCGTGGGAAACGCTCCATCAAGCGCGTTTCGTCCTGTGTGAAACTGCGTCTGCGCCATGTGATTGCTGTCAGTCGTCCACATCGAGCGCACCAAAGCGATGCGATCCGCGTTGCGCGCGATGTGAGGGAACCAGTCGCTGATTTCGATGCCGCTTTGCCCGTGTTTCTGGAAACCGGTTTGCAGCGGATAGAGCTTGTTGTGTTGTTTGCCGTTGGCGTCGGGGACGATGAGTCGCTCGATAGCAAGTTTCGCGGGATCCTGCACGCCGGCAAAGGGTGTCTCGGAGATGGTCTTGCCGCCAAATTTTGTGAGCATCGGCTTCGGGTCGAAGCTCTCCATGTGACTCACGCCGCCATTCATGAAGAGCCAGATCACGCGCTTTGCCTTCGGCGCAAAGTGAGGGAGACCGTCCGGCGGCGTCCACACCGAGCCAGTCGCCCGCGCCTCGCGTTGCAGGATTGCACCAAGCGCGAGCCCGGTGAAACCCATGCCCATATCGGCGAGAAAAGTGCGGCGGGAAAGATGTGCGGGATTCATCGGAGTGTGACGAAGTCGTTGTGGTTGATCAGTGCCATGATGAAATTACCACGGGCGTTTTCGGGCGTTGCTTTCGGAAGTTTGCGCCAAGCCTCCAGCGCGCTCACACTGGCTGTCACCTCGGCGTCGCTGGCCTTGATGCCAAGAAGCACGGCAAACGCTTTGCGCACAAACGCGGCATCATCCGGCAACGCGAGAAGCGTGGCGATTTTCGGCGCGGACTCGCTGACGAGCTTGCTGTTCGTCAGCGCGAGCGCCTGCTGCGGGACGATGCTCTGGTCGCGCCGGTAGCACTCTTTCACTTCCGCGTCGTCAAACGTGCTGAGGAAAAGGTTCCGCTCATTGTTCGAGTGGAAAAAATAGAGGCTGCGCCGCTTGGACGCCGCTTGATTAGCTGGCAAGATCGGCGGGCCGCCCATGGTGGAATCCAGCGAGCCGGAGAGCGCGAGGAGCGAATCGCGGATGGCCTGCGATTCGAGACGAACCGGGGTGCGCCGCCACCAAAAGCGGTTTTCCGGATCTTTCTCCGCGTTGGCCTCCCCTCTCGCGAGCGATGAACTCATCCGGTAGGTCGCGGAAGTCACGATAAGCCGGTGAAGGTGCTTCATACTCCAGCCGCTCTCGACGAGTTCCGACGCGAGCCAGTCGAGCAATTCGGGATTGTCCGGGGCTGCGCTTTTCCTTCCGAAATCGAACACATTCGCCACTAGCGGCGTGCCCATGTGCCGCGTCCAGATGTGGTTCGCAGCCACGCGGGCCGTGAGCGGATTGCGCGCATCGGTGATCCACTCCGCCAGCGCACTGCGGCGTCCGCTGCTCTGCGCGGGAAACTTCACCACCGGGTCATCCTTGGTTGAATCGAGGAAACGGGTCGGCGACCATTTCGCGCCTGCGGGCAGCAGCGGCGAGTATTTTTGCGACGACTCCGCGAGCGCCTTCTCCGCTTTCTCCAGCGTCTCGGCGGCCTTTTTTACTTCCTGCTCCAGCGCGCTGCGCTTGTCCGCCGCCGCGCGGAGTAGGTGCAGCTCGGCCTCGGCGACTTTTTGGCGTGCAGTGGCGGCAGTCACTTCACGCTCCGCCTTTGCTGCGACTGCGGCCGTGTCGCCAGAGTCTCCGGCGTTCGCCCAAGTTGCCCGCATGGCCGCTGCGCGTTGCTCGACACTCGTCGCCACTGCACGTGCCACATCGAGCGTTACAGTCGCCACTTTCACCTCCGCCTCGGCCACCGCGACTGCCTGAATGCCCGCCGCGTCCTGCTCCTTCTTCCCCGCCTCCGCGAGTTTCTCATTCGATTTGGTGAGCGCCGCTTCCGCCGGGGCGAGCTTTGCCTTCGCCGCAGCGATGTGCGCATCCAAAACCCACGGAATGCGCTCCGGCTGCCACGCTTCCGATGGGAGCGAAACAGTCTGAATCTCCAGCTCCTTGAACGCCAGCAGCGCCGGAACTCCAGGCGCGATCACCTTGGTCTTATCCGGCTTGCTTTCTTCGCCGCGCACGAAGCGGTAAGTGGGCGCATCAAGCCAGCCGTCGAACGCTCGCGGGATGCCGTCGCGCGCCAGATCGGACTCGCCGGGAACCATGTCCATCCGCACATGATATGGCTCAAAAAACGCGCGCATCCGGTAAAAATCAGCCTGCGCGATTGGGTCGTATTTGTGGTCGTGACACTTCGCGCAGTTCATCGTCAGCCCGAGGAACCCCTTGCCCACATGCTCAACCGTTTCTTCCATCCACTGATTGCGATTGAAGAGGAAAAAATCCCGCGCGAGGTAACCCGTCGCGCGCAGTTTGGCGGGGTCTGCGGGATATAACTCATCCGCCGCGAGCATCTGCCTCACCATCTCATCGTAAGGCGTGTCCGCATTGAGTGACTGAACCATCCAGTCGCGCCAGTGCCAGATGTGTTTCTGGCTGTTTCGCAGCTCATTGCCAAGGCCCCACCAATCACTGTAGCGCCACACGTCCATCCAGTGCCGCGCCCATCGCTCACCATGACGCGGATTATTGAGCAGACGATCCACCAGCTTCTCGTAGGCTTCCGGATGTTGGTCTTTCTCAAAATCCTCAATTTCCTCCGCGCCCGGCGGCAGTCCCAGAAGGTCGAAATACAACCGCCTCAAGAGCACGATGCGCGGGGCTTCCGGCTGTGGTGCCAAGGCGTGTTCTTCGCGCTTTCGCGCAACGAACGCATCCAGTGGATTTCGCATCCACTCCGCACCAGTCACGCTTGGAACCTTTGGGCGCACACGCTGGCGAAACGCCCAGTGATCCTTCGGATCCATCTCGGCTTTTTCATCCACAGGCGCAGGCGCACCGGAAGCGATCCATTCACGCAGCACCTGCACCTGCGCGGGGGTAAAAGGTTCCCCCTCGTGCTTGGGAGGCATCCGCTCATCGGCGTCCGATTCCGTCACGCGTTCGATCAGGATGCTCTTGCCCGGTTCACCCTCAACCACGGCCTCCCCAGTCTCACCGCCTTTCTTCATCAATGCGACCGTGTCCAAACGCAGCCCGGCCTTCTGCTTGAGCGCTCCGTGACATGCGTAACAACGTCCTCGCAAGAGTGGCTTGATGTCCCGCTCGTAATCCGCCGCCCCGCGAGCCTTGCCCGAAGCAAGCAGCACCATCGCGGCATAAGCCAGCGCGAGAAAGGAGCGGACCCCAATCCCGCTCAGCCACCACTTTGAAGCGCAAGCTGCGTCAGGCGAAGGAAACATGGATTGGTTGTTTGTATTTGTGCTCTTTCTGAGTCGCGACAATTTGGATGTTTTATGGTCTTGCAGCGATGGAATGTTAAGCGACCTCGTGTGGTTTTCTTGGAATACAAATCTGCAACGAACACGATATGTATGACGCACCAGTTGCTTTCCGCAATTCACTCCATCACCGCCCGCCCGGACATCGTCCTTGCGCGAGGAAGAGATGGCGGGGAAGCAGGTGAGTGACTGATATTCCGGAGAGCGTCGGTTTTATCTGCGGAATATGTCAGTGCTGCCGGGGCTGCGCTCTCTCCAGAGCCAGATGCCGCCCTTCATGCCGAGTTCGTTGGAGACGAGTTTGACGTCTGCGGGGAGCTGGAAGTTGATGGAGCGGGCGTTGCCGCCGCCGATGTAGAGGCGGGTGAAGTTGGTGAGGATGCGGAGGGTTTCGATGGCTTTTTGGACGCGGCGGTTCCAGCGGCGTTTGCCGGTTTTATCGAGGGCGGCGTTGCCGAGTTGTTCTTCGTAGGTCTGGCCTTTGCGGAAGGGGTGGTGGGAAAGCTCGAGGTGGGCGGAGAGGCGTCCGTCTTCGGCAAGGCTGGAGCCGAAGCCGGTGCCGAGGGTGATGACCATTTCGACGCCTTTGCCGGAGATGGCGCCGAGGCCCTGGATGTCGGCGTCGTTGAGGACGCGGACGGGTTTGCGGAGTTTGCGTGTGAGGGCGAGGTCGAGATCAAAGCCGAACCATGCGCGCTGGCCGAGGTTGTGTGCGGTGAGGATTTTGCCGCGGCGGACAAGGCCGGGGAAGCCGACGGAGACGCGGTCGTAGCCGGTGAGTGGGGCGACGAGTTTTGCGAGGGTGGCGACCATTTTCGCGGGGCCGCACTTGGGCGGGGTGGGGATGCGAAGGCGCTCGGTGATCATTTTTCCTCTGGCGTCGAGGAGGGAGGCTTTGAGGCCGGTGCCGCCGATGTCTATGGCGAGGGTGATGGGGCCGGGTGCGGCGGTTTTTCGCGGGGCTAAAGTGGGGGCGGTTTTTTGGGAAGGAGTTTTCATGGGTGCGATGGGATACCTCTTTGCTGCGGGAAGCGAGGCGATTCTGCTGGCTACTCGGGAAGGTGGAGTCCATCAAGTGCGGAGGAATTCCCCGATGAACGCATACATTATCAATCTCGACAGGGCCAAGGACCGCTGGGCATCGGTCGAGCAGTCGTTTGCCGGGACGAAGTTCGATGTTTGCCGGGTTGCTGCGGTAGATGGGAGTGCGCTCGCGACGCCCATCGCGGGCTATTCGGAGGGGATGTATCGCTGGTTTCACGGGAGGCCGACCAACGCGCGCGAGATAGGTTGCTATTTCAGCCACATCAAGGCGATCGAGGCGTTTCTGGCCACCGACGATGAGCACGCTTTGATCGGTGAAGATGACCTGACGCTGGGCCCGGATATGGAGAACGTGATCCAATCCGCCCTGTGCTATTCAAAACACTGGAATGTTCTGCGGCTCACCGGACTGAGCAGTGGCCACCCCGCGAAGGTCGCCGGGCTTTGTGAGGGGTATAGTTTGAATGTGTGTTTCGGCAGGCTGAAGGGCATCGGAGCCTACGTGATTGACCGCAAGGCTGCGCGGGCGTGGGTGACGAAGTTGCTACCGATGCGCCTGCCGATTGACCACGCTCTGGATCGCGAGTGGCATCAGGGTCTTCGCGCGGTGTATGTGCTTCCATTTCCCGCGTCGCAAAATGAAGCGGGGTTCCGCTCTTCGATTCAAGTGGGCAAGTCGCAGAAACTTTCCGCCCTTCGCAGATACATCGCGACGTATCCGTATCAGGCTTTCAACGAAGTGACGCGCTGCCTTTTCCGCACGGCGTCCTATCTGCGGATGCGAATGGCAGTCATCGCTGAGCTTGCGTGAGGTTTAGATCTCGGCAATGAGAGCGGTCTAATGCCTTCAGAAAATCCCACCGTTGCTCCCAATGAGACGGCGTTTTGCACGTTGCAAACACGACTCAGGCTGAAGCATATCCCCGCTCTAGACGGGATGCGCACACTCGCTGTATTTGCGGTGATTTTTTACCACTTCGGATTTGAAAAATCGCCCGGCGGGCATGGCGTCATGTTGTTCTTTGTGCTGAGCGGCTTTCTCATCACCTGGCTGCTGCTCGGTGAAAATGATCGCACTGGCACCGTCTCGCTGCGGGCGTTTTATGCACGTCGTGCGCTGCGAATTTTTCCGGCGTTTTACACCTACTGGTTCGTCATCTTGGTGTTGCTGCTTGTCACAAACAAGCTGGTGCCCTGGAGCAACGCTGTTGCCTCGTTCTTCTTTGTCAGCAACTACTACATCGGCCTGAACCACCATTCGGCCAATGCGTTCAGCCACACTTGGTCGCTCTCGATTGAGGAACAGTTTTATCTGCTCTGGCCGGCAATGTTTCTTTTTTTAAGAAACAATCTCGCCCGTTTGATGCGTGTGCTGGTCGCTCTGATAGTAGTCGCGTGGCTTTTCCGAATCGTGCTTTGCATCGGATTCGGTGTGAGCTCGAGCTATATCTACGTTGCTTTCGAGACGCGCTGTGACCATTTGCTGGTGGGTTGTTTGACTGCTGTGCTGCTGCGCCGTGGTGCCTGCCGTTCACTCTGGGAAAAAGCGACCAGCCACGCAGTGATGCCGTTTCTGACGCTTGGTGTGCTATTTTGCTCGATCTACTTTGGCGGGCCGGCTGTGACGAACTATCGCGAAACGATCGGATTCGCGCTCGATCCCCTCCTTTTTGCCTTGCTGCTGATCCAGTGGGTGGCGCTGAGCGACCACCCGCTTTGGTCCTGGCTGAATTCACGCCCGATGCGATATCTGGGGCGTATTTCCTACCCGCTGTATCTTTATCAACAGGTCACGCTTTATCCTGTGCGGAGAATCCTTCACGCACAGCCAGTATGGCTCCAGCTTGGTGTTGCGGTCGCGGTAACTGTGGGGGTGGCATCGCTCTCATACTATTGCATTGAGCGTCCGTTTCTTCGCTGGAAGCGACGCTTTCAAACCGACGCGCCTCCGCCGTTAAAGGGAGCTTTTTAAACAACTCCGCAATGAGCGCGAAATTTTTCATCCACACGGTCTGGCGGCTTTTGCTTTTGCTGGCGGTGTTTCTGCCGCTGCGGGCGCAGGAGGCTGCGTTGAGCGAGAAGGCGAAGATCGAGGCGCTGATTGCACGTGTCGAAAAATTGGATGGCGCGGTTTTTATCCGCAATGGGAGTGATTATGACGCGAAGACTGCGGCGAAGTTTTTGCGAGGAAAATGGGGGAGGAACGAAAGTGAAATCAAGACGGCGGCGGATTTCATCGCAAAAGCGGCGACGGGTTCCGCGACATCGGGGAAGCCATACTTGATCCGCTTCAAGGACGGCACGCAAACGCCCTGTGCCATCTTTCTTTCCACCGAACTAAAGAAGCTGGAACAGACGCGGTAAAAATGCCGGGCGTTCCAAGCAGTCGCGGCATCTCCGCGCCGGACTTGAGGGGAATTTGCATTTGACGGTGCGCGGGTGGCCCGCCAACTTCCGCGCCCTTTGAATATGCGCCATACATTGTCGGTTTTAGTCGAAAACAAATTCGGTGTGCTCACCCGCATCGCCGGAATGTTCAGCGGTCGTGGTTTCAACATTGATTCGCTCAACGTCGGACCCACGCTGGATCCCGCAACATCGCGCATGACCATCGTGGTGCGTGGCGACGACCGCGTGCTGGAGCAAGTCTCCAAGCTGCTGGCTAAACTCATTGATGTGATCCAGGTGCAGGATTTCCGCGACGGCGAATATGTCGATCGCGAGCTGGTGCTGATGCGCGTGAACATCAGCCGCGAGACGCGCGCGGAGATCATGCAAATCTGCGACATTTTCCGCGCGAAGATCGTGGACGTGCAGGCGAAGAATTTTGCCATCGAGGTGACGGGCAACGAGAGCAAGATCACGAAGTTCATCGCGCTGATGGAGCCTTTCGGCATCGCCGCGCTGACGCGCACTGGCAAGGTGGCTCTCCCCCGCAAGGGAGACTAGTTGCAGTTCGAATTCCGCCTTCGCGCGGAAAAGGCC
>CAMBOD010000072.1 GCA_945868985.1 Prosthecobacter debontii
GGCTAGTTGCTTGTTTTTCATAGCGATTTTCAAAAATGACTACACTGCCGCTGTTTTGCTGCGCCGCCTGAGTGCGAAGAAAATTCCGCACACCACGACCACGGCGGGCATGGCGGCGATGTTCAGCCACTTCACGCGGTTTTCGAGCGAATCAATGTCCGCGTTCAGGCTCTTGCGCACCTGCTTCAACTCCTTTTTCACGTCGGCCTCCTTCTTGCGGAAATTGGCGATCTCCGCCTGCTGCTCGGGCGACAGGATGAAGCGCTGCGTTTTTTCGCCAGCCTTCGCCTGCTGGAGTTCGTTGATTTTCTGTTGTGCGGAGGTGAGGCCCGCTTCGAGTTCCTTGATTTTGCTTTGGTAGCGCGACTCGGCGTCGGCCTGCATCTTGTTCACGACGGTGAACGGACGCTCGCGCACGGCGCGGCTGCGCACGCTGATGAGGTTGCTGTCGCCGGCGAGCATATCAATCGCGCCCTGTGCGAATGCGAGGTTGTTGCCCTGCGGCACGACGACGCGCTGGCCGCCGAATGAACCGAATTCCTGCGCGGCGATGGGGTCCTGGATGAAATCCGAATCGCCGATGAGAATGACCACGCTGTCTGCGGTGGATTCCTTCAATCCTTGCTCGGTAGGCGGCTCGGATTTCTTTTCGTCCTTCTTTTCCTCGTCGGACTTCGGAGGTTCGACCGCCTTCGGTTTTCCATTCGGGAATGCCGTTTTGAATTTGCCATCGAGTCGCAGCGCAAGCGTTTGTTCGCTGCCGGACGCGGCGAAGTTTTTCTTGAGTTGTTCGCCGCCCATCTGCGCCGTCATCGGGTCAACAAGTTGCGAGTTCTTCGACGACTTCAGCAGCACGGTTTGCCTCAGCCCGTCCGTTGGAGTGCCGCTGAATGAACTCGCCAGCGCGAGCAGCATACTGCTCATGCCGCCGGTCAGCACGTCGTCTTTGTTCACGGCGTTTTCCGTCAACGAAAGCACTACGGGATTCGGCCCCTGTCCGGTCTGCGAAATGTAATTCATGTCCGCCACGATTTTCGTGCTTTCAAATTTCAGCCCCCATGCCGCGAGCAGTTTTTCGAGTGATGAACTGCTTTCGCTCCCGCCGCCTAATGGCCCGCCGGCCTGCGGGTCGAGCACGGCCACCGGGTCGAGCATCGCCATGAGTTTTCCGCCGCGCAGGACGAACTGATCAATCGCCCACTGTGTCTGTTCGGTGATTCCCTTCGGATGCACTAGCAGCAGCACCTTCACGTCGTCCGGGATTTTCTCCGCCGACATCTCGACGGTCTTCACATTGAAAATGCGCTTTAACTCCGTATGAAACATCCACGGCGGGCTTGGACGTCCGGTGCGCATGGACATCGGGTTCATGCCGCCCGTCATCGGCAGCGAAGTCATCACGCCGAGAACGGGCTTTTCCGTCGTCATCACGCGCGAAATGGCGCGGGCGATTTTGTATTCGAGCTGCCGCTCTTCGCGGGGGTCGAGGAAAGGCTCGGTCTCCTTCGCATCGAGCATGGTCACGCTGAGGCCGAGGTAGATCGGCTCGCTGCCGAGCTGGATCATGCGGGGCTCGATACCGTCGAGTTTTGCGGAGTCCTCGGCATCCGAATCCGGCTCGGGATCGAGTTTCTGGACTACGATTTTGCCCTTCGATGCCTGCCGGAATTCATCGAGCAGATCCTGCACGACCTGCGCGTGGTTTTTCAAAAACACAGGCATCTTGTTTTCGCCTCGCGTGGCGTAAAAGCGCACCTGCACGGGTGTATCGAGCTTGGATAGGATTTCGCGGGTGCCGCGAGAAAGCGTGTAGGCTTTTTCCTGGGTCAGATCGATCCGGGTTTTTGCACGGCTGCCGAGGAAGTTCACGGCAACGAGAATGACGGCCATCACAGCGACGCCGACGATTGAGAATAATGAATTTTGGATTCCCTTTTTCATCAGTTCAAAAAGTTGAGGTTGCTCAGCCTGCGCGATGGGCGCGGATGATAGTGCTGGTGGTGAAGAGGCAAAACGCCATCACCGAGACGAAGTAGAGGATGTCGCGCGAATCGAGCACGCCCTTCTGGATGCTCTCGAAGTGCGTCATCACGCTGAATGCCGCGATGCCGTCCACGAGCCACGAGCTGGCCCATGTCACGAGCAGATCCGTCACCGGCGGGAAGCCCGCGAGGATCAGGAAAAGCGAAATGACCACTGCGACGATGAAGGCGACGACTTGATTGCGAGTCATGGCCGAGGTCATCGCCGTTATCGAGAGATAGGCACCGGCCATCAGCAGGCTACCGATGTAGCTACCGATGATGACGCCGTTGTCCGGGTTTCCGAGGTAGTTTGCCGTAATCCAGACCGGGAACGTGAGCACCAGTGCCAGCGCCACGACAGCCCATGAGGCGAGGAATTTCCCCACGATGGCCTGCCAGGGAGTGATGGGCATCGTCAGCAAAAGCTCAATGGTGCCGAGTCGTCTTTCCTCGGACCACATGCGCATCCCGACCGCAGGCACGAGGAAGAGATACAGCCACGGGTGCCACATAAAAAACGTCTGCAAGCTCGCCTGACCGTTCCGGAAAAACTGCGAGACCATGAACGTGAAAAATCCCGACAACAGCAGGAAGATCACGATGAAAACAAACGCGACCGGTGACGCGAAATAACCGCGCAACTCGCGCTTTGCGATGGTGAGAATGTTGCTCATTACTTTGCCTCCTCTTTTTTTGTGTCCGGCAGTGTGATGCTGCGGAAGACCTCATCCAGCCGGCCTTCCTCGACGTGCAGTTCCTGCAACGGCCAGCCTTCCTTCTTCGCAAGTTCCGCCAGCGCGCGGGCGATGTCGTCGCTGCCGCTGTTCTTTTTCGGGAAAGCGCGCACGCGCAGCGGACGCTCGCCAAGCACCGTGACGCGCTCGACTCCGGCGACCTGCCGGACTTTCGCCGCCACAGCCTCGCCGTTTCCGTCCACGAGACCGATGGTCACCGCTCCCGCCTGCTCGGAGCGCATTTTCAAATCGCGCGGCGTGCCGTTTGCCACGATGCGACCGCGATCAATAATCACCGCGCGCGAACACACCGCCTCGACTTCTTCGAGGATGTGCGTGGAAAAAATGATCGCCTTCTTTTCACCCATCCGCCGGATGAGCGTCCGCACCTCGTGCTTCTGATTCGGGTCAAGACCGTCCGTCGGCTCGTCGAGAATCAACACCTCGGGATCGTGAATGATGGACTGCGCGAAACACGTGCGGTGCCGGTAGCCCTTGGAGAGCGTCTCCACGCTTTGGTGCAGCACATTTTCCAAAAAGCACATCTCCACCGCGCGATGCACAGCCTTCTTTTTCGCGTCGCCCCGCAGCCCGCGCAACTCGGCGGTGAAATGCAGGAAGCCGCTCACGGACATGTCCGAATACGAAGGCGCATTTTCCGGCAGGTAGCCGATGAGGCGCTTCGCTGGCAGCGGGTTTTCGACGATGTCATGGCCGCCAATGGAAATGGCACCCTCGGACGGCGGGATGAATCCGGTGATCATCCGCATGGTGGTGGATTTGCCGGCACCGTTCGGGCCGAGAAATCCCAAAACCTCGCCCCGCTCCACAGTGAACGTGATACCGTTCACCGCAGTCTTCGGGCCGAAGTTCTTCTTTAAATCACGAACTTGTATCATGTGGTTAGGATATGAAACAGATGGCGCTTTTTCAGAGCGGCCAGTTTAGATTTTTCACCACCAAATTTGTTCAAACTTTTTTTATGGTGACGGCTGCAAGGAACACTTCCTCATCCACTTCAAAGTATGTGAATGGTGTTTCAGCACCGTCGCTTTATTCTCAATCCACTCCTGCTTTCCATCCTCCGCAAAATCCCTTCTCAGCTACATATGAACCTGTCCATTGTGCCTCCTTACTCGTTTTCCATGCGCTGGAAAATCGAGCCACAGCGGGATATCGCCCGCACGCATCAGGCCGCATAGGCCCGCGCTGTTCGCTAATTCAACCTCAGCAGCGCATACACCGACACGGTGGAACCGGACGGCGGAACTGTCGAGACCTTGAGTCGCACGTAGGCCTTCTTGGAGGTCGGCGGCACAACGGCGGTGAAAGCCCCGGCTGCTTTTGTAATCACATTGGTCGCTGGCACACCGTGCCATGCCACGAGGTCGGTGGAATACTGCACCCTCACACGCGCCATCCGCCTGCGCGTGGGGTCGGGCGTGCATTGCACGGACATATTGCCCGAATACCCGGCGACCGGTCCGCCCAGCGTGACCGAGAGCTGGTTGGCGTCCGGAGCAGTGGGATTCAAACCGAGTGCGTATTCCACGAATTGCGGAATGCCGTCTCCTTCCGCGTCGTCTATGAATGATTTGTTTGTGATGCCGTATCCCGCGAGCCAGTCGTAGTAGGGCTGGTTGCGATTGATACGGAGGAGCGCGAGCGCCTCCGCGTCGGTAATCTGCGGGATGCCCGCGTTGTATCCCGCGTTGAATGCCGATATGATCGCGCGCGCATTCCTGATCTGCGACGCTGTGTTTGGGTGCAGACCGTCCCGGGTAAAGGCGTAGCGCGGGTTGTTGTCGGCTTCCATGTCGTTCACGATCTCAACTGCGCCAAAATAATAATGCACACCTTTGATTAGATTTGCGGTCTGGCCATATGCATTCGCCACCGGGATGCCTTGTTTCGCGGCCAGTGACGCAATCAACTGGTTGGCCGCTTGCGTTGCTGCCGTGACATTGGCGCGCTTCAGCGGGTCCGGATGCGCCGCCTTTTTCGCCGGTGTCGCGCCGAGGTCGGGGACGTTTACTATTACGATCTGTGCCTTAGGATTCCGTTGCCTCACGAAATTGATGATCCGCGAAAGATTGGACTTGATGCCGGAAATCAGTGCCGTGCTGCTGCCACCATCGTAAATAGTGCCGTATGTGGCGCGAAAATCATTTCCGCCGAGCCAGATCACCACCCGGTTCGCGGTGTTCGCGAGTTGATCCTCCAGCGGCAGTCGCGCGGCGAAGAACGCGGGTTTCGACCAAGGAGTCGCCATCACAAAGTCCCGGTATTGCCCCGATGTGACGCCGGGGATGCCCCAGTTGTATTCAAAACCGCTCATGCGCGGAACCGACCACATTTTCGGCAGCGTCTTGTATCCGCCAAAGTTGAAATACTGCGGCCTCAACCTGTGCATCACCTCGACCCAACTCATAGACACCCATCCAGGCACCGTCACCTTCGCGTAATCAGTGGGGAGGTTGATGAAATTCGGCACATCCGGGATGGTGTCGTATTCTGCGGTGAGACTGTCGCCGATGGTCACGACATTCGCCGCGCGTGCAGAGGTCGCAACAAGGCCCACGACTAAAAACAGAACGGCTAGCAGTCTCACACGTTGTCCGTTGCAGAACGCGATCCGACCAGAGGTAAAACGTTTGCTGACCGAGCTGTGAATAATCATCACGCCACTCGAATAGCACAAACTCCGCACTTCGTCATGGGAATGTTCAGTGCGGCTATTTGAGTTGGAGGATGAGGACTTGAGGTCGTTGTGGAATTTGATCGGGAAGTTGACAGAGGAATCGGGTTTCGATTGGTCAATCAGCGCACATCCCACCCAGAGAAACCTGTTGAATACAGGGAGAAAAGGGGGAGTGGGCAGATCTGGATTCGAACCAGAGAAGGCGTAAGCCAGCGAATTTACAGTCCGCCCCGTTTGGCCACTTCGGTATCTACCCTTTATGTTTGGGGCGCGCCTTATACGCATCTCCCCGCTGGCACGCAAGGGGGTTGAATGATTATTTTTCGCGGGGTGAAAATCGGGAGTTCCCGGCGACTACCAAGGCCAGAGTCTGCGCCAGAAGGGACGCTGGCCTTTTCCGGGTGGGACGGCGCCGGGCTTGGTCGCTTCTGCGGGGGCGGGGAGTTGCTCGCGGGGAATGATTTTGATGTTGCGCACTTTGATCCGTTCGATGGGGTAGTCGTTGGTGTCGGTGGGTTTTTCGGAAATGAGGTCGAGCACGTCGAGGCCCTGGATGACGTTGCCGAAGACGGTGTATTGGCCGTCGAGCTGCGACTGCGGTGCGAGGCAGATGTAAAACTGGCTGCCGTTGCTGCGGCGCTGCGGGTTCACTTTGTCGCCGAGGCGGGCGGCGGCGACTGCGCCCTTGATGTGCTTGGCACGAATCTCGGCGGGAAGTGTGTAGCCGGGGCCGCCTGTGCCGACTTTGTCGCGCGAGGATTTTTTACTGAGCGGGTCGCCGGTCTGGACGATGCGTCCGGGGATGGCGCGGTGGATGGCGCAGCCGTTGTAAAAGCCGTCATCGGCGAGTTTTTTGAAATTGGCGACGGTGGCGGGCGCGTCTTTTTCGCGGAGTTCGATGGCGACGTTGCGTTTCACGCCGTCCTCGAAACGGAGTTCGATGAGGGCGACGTCGTCGGCGCGAAGTGTGGCGGTGGCGAGGGCGAGCAGGATGAGTTTTTTCATGGGATAAATGGCAGTGTGTGAATGGCGACAGGCACGGGCGCATCGGGTGCCTCCGCGCTTGCGGCGAGGAGTGATTCGTGCGGTGTGTCACGGCGGAGGTAACCGAGAGCGATGTGGCGGTCGAGGGCGAAACTGAACGCGGTGCTGGTGAGGCGGCCCAGTTCCTTGTCCGGCGCGTCGGCGGTGAAAATGCGCGCACCTCGTGCGAGTGGGGCATTATCGCTGGAGACGAAGCCGTGGAGCGCGCGGTTTGCGTGGCCGACGCTCTTGATGCGCGAGATGACTTCCTGACCGATGTAGCAGCCTTTGTGAAAATCCACGTGGGTGCGATCCAGTCCGGCCTCGGCGGGGAGCGTGTTTTCATCCAGCTCGAAGCCCCAGAGCGGGACGCCGTGTTCGATGCGGATGAGTTCGAGCAGTTCGTCGGAGAGCACGGGGAATTGCGCGGCGAGTTGCTCCCACACGGGCGCGAGATCTTTGCGGAAAGGCGGAAAGTAATCGTGCCCGGCGATGCCGTAGCGATTGGAGGGTAGAAATTTTTCGCGCAGCGAATCGGGCGGCGTGCCGATGAGGTGGACGATGGCGATGGTATTCGTGGCGTCCTCCATCGTCACGTCGTCGGCGATGATGTAGCGTTCGAGCCGCGCGGGAAGTGTGTCGGCGACTGACGCGTCGGCGTCCACGAGGATGCCGCTGGGGCCGAGACTGGCGCGGATTTCGGCGCAAAGTTTTCCTTTCGCGGTGGTGACGCACGCGGGCAGGACGCTGGGAGTTTTTGCGGTGGCGATGTTTGCGGTGAGCTGGCCGTTGAGGTAGCGCACGCGGTCTGCGCCGGTGAAAAGAAGTTTCACGCGCGAGGCGAGGTCCACGACTCCACCGCGCTCGCGGAAGATCCGATAATCAGTGGCAAGGTCGCTCATGCTGCGGTGCCGTTTTCGTAGGCCTTGGCGACGGCGGCGAAATCGAGTTCGCCCCAGCCGCTTGTGATGGCGTTGAACATGGCATGGCCGATGGTGCTGGTGGCGGGGATTTCGAGGGCGAATTTGTTCGCGAGCTGGATGCCGAGCTGCACGTCCTTGAACATGTGCTTGAGCGAAAAGTGCGGCTCGTAATCGGCGGCGATCATCTTCGGCAACTTGAGATCGGTGACGCCGCTGCGCATCGCGTTGTTTTCAATCGCCTCGAAGAATTTCTCCGGTTGCACACCAGCTTTGCTCACAATGGCGAGCGCCTCGGCGAGCACTTGCGCGGTGGCGGCGCTGATGAGATTCGTGGCGACTTTTACCACTGCGGCCTGACCGATGCCGCCGATGAAAACGATGGATTTGCTCGTGGCTTCGAGCACCGGTTTCACGCGCTGGAAGGTCTGCTCGTCGCCGCCGATGTAGTAGCAAAGCTGGCGTTTTTCCGCCGCGATTTTGCTACCGGTGAATGGCGCATCGAGAAAATGCGCGCCGGTCTGCTGCACGCGGCGCGCGGCTTCCAGCGTGCCTTCGAGGCCGATGGTGCCGTGGCAAAGGACGACGTGCTCCGGTGTGAGCGAGTCCTTCATCGCCTCGATCATTTCCATCGTGGCGGGCGCGTCTGCGACAAAGAGCTGGATGATGTCGCATGTCCGGGCGACTTCAGCGGCGGAGCC
>CAMBOD010000073.1 GCA_945868985.1 Prosthecobacter debontii
ATTCGTGTCACACTGCACACGACTCTGTAATTGGCGGACGAGTGTTTCCAGGGGGTTCACGCTTCTTGAGTTACTCGTTGTCATAGCCATCATCGCAATTCTGGCAGCCCTCCTTTATCCGGCGTTTAATTGGTATCGAGTGCGTGCACAAAAAATCGCCTGTCAGGAAAACCTCAAGGGCCTCTACGTAGCAGCGTCTGCCTATGTAAACTCCAACGGAGATCGCTGGCCTCAGGTAAAATACGATGCAACCAAGCAGCAAAAATATGCCGAAGACTGGATGGATGTTCTCTCACCTTTTGGCATTGCTCGAAAAAATTTTATTTGTCCCGTGGTGCAGGTCAAACTTAAGAACCCGAATTTTTTAGAGCCCGATAACCATCGCACAGACTACATCGGTGGGGTATTCAGCGATAAACCGGGCAATTGTCGCAAGTGGCCTAAACAGCCTTGGTTTGTTGAGCGTCAGGATTCCCACGAGAGCGGCAACCTTATGATTCTGGCCGATGGCAGCTTGTTGGATTTAACCCAAGCAAGGGATATGGCCAAACAGCCGAAATAAGCAGGTCAGGCGCTAAAAAGCCGCGCGGCTTGCGTCATCGCCCGTGCGCGATGGCTGAGTTTGTTTTTCACCTCCGCCGATAGCTCGCCGAAAGTTCCTTCATGCCCATCGGGCACAAAGAGCGCATCGTAGCCGAAGCCACCGCTGCCGCGCTCTTCGGCGATGACGCGCCCCTCCACGCGTCCATCGAACTCCGCGACCGTGCGACCATTTTCCGCCACGGCCATCGCGCAGCGAAAGCGCGCACGCCACGGCTGCGGCACGCTGCACGCACGCAACTCGCGCATCAGCTTTGCGCGATTGCCGGCATCGTCGCCGTGCGTGCCCGCGTAGAGCGCGCTCTGCACGCCGGGATCACCGCCGAGAGCATCCACCTCCAGCCCAGAGTCGTCGCTTAAAACGAAGCCTGCAAAAACTCGTGAGGCAGCCTCGGCTTTGATGCGCGCATTCTCCGCAAAAGTCGTCCCCGTTTCCTCCGGCGCGGGGACTTCCGGATGTGTCGTGAGATCGCTCACTTCCCAGTCAGTGCCGAGTATGGCGCGGATTTCCGCAGTCTTGTGAGCGTTCTTTGTGGCGATGAGCAGTCGGCGCATATGCGCAGATTGCCCAATGCGCACCGCATCACGCAAGCAACACGCGAATCCTGCATCTTGCATCCGTCTTCCGTTCCAGCCACATTCCGCGCCCTTTCGCCAATGAGCACCGACCGCCGCAGACCATTTCCTTTCGACCAATTCGAGCCCCGCTGGCAGCGCGTGTGGGACGAACGGCAGACCTTTCACACGCCGAATCCCGGCGAGCCTGGCTTCGATGCGACGCGCCCGAAATTCTACGTGCTCGACATGTTCCCCTACCCGAGCGGCGCGGGGCTGCACGTCGGGCATCCCGAGGGCTACACGGCGACGGACATCATCGGGCGCTACAAAAAAATGCGCGGCTTCAACGTGCTGCACCCGATGGGCTGGGACGCATTCGGCCTGCCCGCCGAGCAATACGCCATCAAGACCGGCCAGCACCCGCGCGCGACGACCGAGGCGAACGTCGCGAATTTCAAGAGCCAGCTCCAGCGCATCGGCTTCGGCTACGACTGGCAGCGTGAGGTGAACACGACCGACCCCGGCTATTTCAAATGGACGCAGTGGATCTTCGTGCAGCTCTACAACGCGTGGTTCAACCCCGCGACGCAGCGCGCCGAGCCCATCTCCACATATAAAGGCGAAGACGCCGACAGCGTGCGCCTCGCCTACGTGAGCGACGCGCCAGTGAACTGGTGCCCCGAGCTCGGCACCGTGCTCGCGAACGAGGAGGTCATTGACGGAAAGAGCGAAGTCGGCGGCCATCCTGTCGAGCGCCGCCCGATGCGCCAGTGGATGCTGCGCATCACGGCCTACGCCCAGCGGCTCATTGACGAACTCGACGGCCTCGACTGGCCCGAGAGCATCAAGATTCACCAGCGAAACTGGATCGGCCGCAGCGAAGGTGCGGAGGTGAAATTCAAACTCGCTGAGGAACATGAGCGCGTTATCGAAGTCTTCGGTTCGGACTACACGATCACCGTCTTCACCACACGGCCCGACACCCTTTATGGTGCGACCTACATGGTGCTCGCACCGGAGCATCCAATGGTGGAAGTCATCGTCACCGTGGAACAGGCGACCGCCGTCGAGGAGTATCGCGAGAAAGCCGCGCGCAAGAGCGACCTCGAGCGCGCCGAACTCACGAAGGACAAGACCGGCGTCTTCACCGGCGCATTCGCGATCAATCCCGTCAGCGGCGAGCGCATCCCGATCTGGATCGCCGACTACGTGCTCACCGGCTACGGCACCGGCGCGATCATGGCCGTCCCCGCGCACGATGAGCGCGACTGGGAGTTTGCGAAAAAATTCGCGCTGCCCATCCGCGAAGTCGTCGCGAAGGAACCGCGCATCGGCCTCGGCAACAAGGGCGCCTGCGACAGCGAGCCGATGGAGTGCTTCCACGGAGAAGGCTTCGCCGTGAACAGCGGGCCACTCGATGGACTGAGCACCGCCGACGCGAAGGCCGAAATCATCTCGCGTCTCGAAGCGCAGAGCCTCGGCAAGAAGACGATCAACTTCAAACTCCGCGACTGGCTTTTCTCGCGCCAGCGCTACTGGGGCGAGCCCTTCCCCATCGTTTGGGAGACCGGGCCGGACGGGCAGAAAAAGCACCGCGCGCTCGACGCCAGCGAACTGCCCGTCGTCCCGCCTGCGCTCACCGATTTCAAACCCACAGGCACGCCCGAGCCGCCGCTCTCGAAAGCCACCGACTGGGTCCGCTACTCCGCGACTGCGACGCGCGAACTCAACACCATGCCGCAATGGGCCGGCTCGTGCTGGTATTACCTGCGCTACATCGACAACAAAAACGCCGACCGCTTCGTCGGCGCCGAAGCCGAGCGTTATTGGACGACCGGCACCACCAGTCACCAGTCACCAATCACCAATCACAAAATCCCGCACGGCGGCGTAGACCTATACGTCGGCGGCACCGAGCACGCCGTGCTGCACCTGCTCTACGCGCGCTTCTGGCACAAGGTGCTCTTCGACCTCGGCCACGTCTCGACGCCCGAGCCGTTCCAGCGCCTCGTGAACCAAGGCCTCATCCTCGGCGAGGACGGGCAAAAGATGAGCAAGTCGCGCGGCAACGTCGTGAACCCCGACGACGTCATCAAGGAATACGGCGCCGACGCATTGCGGCTCTACGAGATGTTCATGGGCCCGCTCGAAGCCACGAAGCCGTGGAGCATGAGCGGCGTCGAAGGCGTGTTCCGTTTCCTCGCGCGCGTGTGGCGCTTGGTCATGGAGGAAAACCAAGCCGGCGAGTGGCAGCGCAGCGCCGCCGTGCAGGACGTGCCGATGGAAAAGCCGCTCGCGAAAATCGTTCACGCCACGATCAAAAAAGTCGGAGAGGACATCGAGGCGCTGAGCTTCAACACCGCCATCGCGCAGATGATGGTTTGCACCAACGCACTCACAGCCGCCAACCCGCGCCCGCTCGCTGCAATTCAACTTTTGCTCCAAGTTTTGAATCCCTTCGCACCCCATCTCACCGAGGAGCTGTGGAGCGTGATCAATCCGAACGCCGCTCTGCTAGCAGACCTAGCGTGGCCGGCCTACGAACCTGAATTGTTGATCGAGGACGAAATCGAACTTCCCGTGCAGGTAAACGGCAAATTGCGCGACAAGATCGTCGTCAAAAAAGACGCCAACCAAAGCGACATCGAAGCCATCGCGCTCGCTTGCCCAAGAGTGCTGGAGCACACCACCGGCAAGACCGTGCGAAAAATCGTCGTCGTACCCGGTCGCCTCGTGAATATCGTCGTCGGCTAAACTTTGGTCGTCACGCAAGGCTTGGCCGGGCTGAAAACCTTGCACACATTCCCGCCGTGCCACGCCATGCTCCACTTGCCAACGTTTTACTGCCGGACTTCTCGCCCGATGAGTCTGTGCTTGTAGGCGTCAGTGGCGGTCGAGACTCGATGGCCTTGCTGCATTGGTTGAAAGAGTGCGGCTTTCGCAAAATCATCGTCTGCCATCTTGATCACGGACTGCGCGGTGAAAGCCGTGCAGATGCGCGCTTTGTTGCCGATTTCGCTAAAACATCGGGCGCTCAATGCGAGGTGGCGCGCTCGAATGTCGCCGCTCTCGCGAAGCGGCGTAAAATTTCCATCGAGTCCGCAGCGCGTGAGGCCCGCTACAAATTCTTCGCCCGCATGGCTCGCAAGCACTCATGCCCACACCTGTTCCTCGCGCATCATGCAGATGATCAGGTGGAGACGTTCCTTTTCAACCTCCTGCGTGGCTCAGGCAGCGCCGGGCTAGGTGGAATGTCGCCGCGTTCGCTGCGCGATGATGGATTAGTTGTTTTACGTCCGCTCCTCGGCGTGTGGCGCGAGGAGATTGACGCCTACATCGCTGCGCACGCTCTGCCTTTCCGTGAAGATGGCAGCAACACCGACCCGCGCTACACGCGCAACCGCATCCGCCACGCCGCGCTACCTGCTCTCGAAGCCGCGCTCGGTCGCGATGTTCGCCGTGCGTTGTGGCGAACTGCGGAACTTCTGCGCGCCGAAGATGAGCACTTTTCCTCAGCGACTGAACTGCAAAACATCCCAGCGCAACTCGACACCGCCGCGCTTCGTTTGCTTCCGCTCGCACTCCAGCGCCGGCTCATCCACGCATGGTTGCGTGCGTGTGGAGTGTCCGATGTTGGCTTTGATCAAGTGGAATCCGTCCGCAGTCTGCTGACGACGCGTGTTGCGAAAGTGAACCTTCCGGGGGATAAACATGCCCGCCGAAGGGCCCGGAGAATCTTTTTGGAATAAAGAGGGAAGCCCGTTAGCGTCCGCACTCATGTTTGCTGACTTCCAGATGACAGCCCCTGTCATTACCGCATTTATCGCAGCGCCGTTTCTCTATATTGGCACGCTTGCGCTGGGGCGCTGGTTGAAGCGTGCGCATCGTGTGCCGCTTGGCACGGCTTACCAGCTACTGTGTCTTTCGGTTTCCATCTACCTGCCGTTGCGCGTTCTCCACGAGGTGCAGCATACTTCCGGGCATCCCGATGGCGTCGGGCGTGTGTGGCACGATGAAGCGATAGACCACTTCGGCGCTGCGGTGATTCTTCTCAGCGTAATTTTTGCCCTTGCATTGCTACGGCGCTTTTACTGGCAGAAGTGGTTTCATCACAGGCACGACGCTGAGGCGCCAAAATTCCTCCAGCAAATTTTCAGCTTCGCTGCGTTCACGCTCGCGTGCGTCCTGGTGGCGAAATGGGGTTACGGCGCGCAGGTGGATGCCTTCATCACCGGCTCCGGCATTGTGGCCGTGGTCGTCGGTTTTGCCATGCAGGACACGCTCGCGAATATCGTCTCGGGTATCGCGCTGCAAATCGGCAAGCCATTCAAAGTGGGCGACTGGCTCATCGTGGAAAAATTTCGCGCCGAGGTCATCGAAGTAAACTGGCGTTCAACGCGCCTACGCACGAATGACGACATCTACCTCGACATCCCGAACAAAACCATCGTCGGAAGCACGATCACCAATCTCAGCTACCCTACGCGTGTGCACTCGCACCGCATTCGTATCGGCTTTGAATACAGCGCGCCGCCAAACACTGTGCGTGATGTGCTCAAACGTGCCGCCGAGAAAGCCGAAGGTGTTCTGGAGCACCCACCGGTAAAGGTTTTTCTCGTTGATTACGGTGACTCGGCGATAGTTTACGAAATCAAGTATTCGCTGGAGGAAGAGGGGCGTTTCAGCGACATCGAAAATAAAATCCGCACAAACGTGTGGTATGAGGCGAAGCGCGCCGGGCTTTCGATTCCGTTCCCGATACGCACGCTGCACATCCAGCGGGATCGCAACGCGGAAAACCCTGCACTGGCAAAAGCCCGCGCACTTTTGCCCAAACAGGAGTTGCTCGCGCCGCTCAGTGACGAACAGAAAACGGAGTTGATCGCCCACGCGACCATCTTGCGATTCGGGCGGGGCGAGGAGATCATCAAACAGGGCAATGACGGCTGTTCGATGTTCATCATTCTCGAAGGGGAGGCGGATGTGATCATCCAGTCTGGTGGGCAGGAGATGCACCTTGCCAAGCTTCATTCCGGCGATGCTTTCGGCGAGATGTGCATGCTTACCGGTGAAAAACGCAGTGCCACCGTGATGGCTCGGTCGGATTGCGAGATTTGGGAAATCAGCCGCAATGTTCTCCAGCCGCTCATGCAGGAAAATACATGTCTCGCCGAGCGGATGAGCGAGATGCTGGCGAAGAGAAAGTTAGAAACGGACGGCGTCATCGCCTCACAAACTCCACTGCAAGTCGTGGAACTAAAGCAGAAGGAATACGCCAAAGGTATTCTGAAAAAGATCAGTTCACTGTTTGAGATTTAGCGTTCCGCCCAGCGAAACGTGTCGTTCACGGGCAGTCCTAGTTGATCGAGGATGCGATCCACCACCGTGTCTGCGATCTGCTCGATGGTCTGCGGGCGGCTGTAAAATCCGGGACTTGCGGGCATCACGGTTGCGCCGGCTTCCAGCAGTGTGCAGACGTTGCGGGCGTGGATAAGGCTCCACGGTGTCTCGCGAGGGACGAGGATCAGTTTGCGGCGCTCCTTTAGAAAAACATCCGCCGCGCGGAGGATCGTCGAGTCGCTGGTGCCTGCGGCGATGCGGGCGAGCGTGCCCATCGAGCACGGGCAAATCACCATCGCATCGAAGCGCGAGGAGCCGCTAACGAACGGCACGTTCATCGTCTTGTCGCCGTGCTGGTGAACTCCCTCAGGCACCCGCAACTCGCCGAGTTCTTCGTGGATGACCTGCTTTGCAAACGTGCTGAGGATGAGATGCACCTCGTTATCGCGTGCATCAATTTTATCCAGCATACGCTGTAGATAGATCGCGCCGCTGGCTCCGGTGCCGGCGATGACGAGTTTCATATCTGTGATGTGTAGTCGCTGTTGCAGCGACTATTTGGACTCCACGCCGCTCTCCTCTTCGGCTTCTTTTTTTAAGAAATCCTTCATCGCCTTCTCCCACTTGCCGACATCGTTACCGTAGTCTTCATCGAGAAAAACCTGAAGCGTTGTTTTCGCCTCTTCGTTGTAGGGATGGTTCGGCATCCGCACTGCGTCGAGCATCGCTGGTAGCATGACTTTGTGTTCGCGATTCATCAGGTCTGTCGCGAAGACTTCGATCACATCGGGATTGAACGACGGATTCCGCCAGATGGGCATGACGCGCTTGAATTCGTCATCGCTCAGCAAATTTGAAACGTGCTGTGCGCATTCGACCTGTCCGTCTTTTGTGAGCGTCGGCAGCAGATTGATGAGCGATTGCGCAGTGTTCGTGTGGTCTGCATCCGTGTTGCCGGGATACAAGCGGAGCACTTCGTCAATTTTCCGATCATCCTCCGTCATCGCTGCTGGCTGTGTCACAGGCGCAGTCTCGACTACGGGTGCAGTCTGTGGGGCGGTTTGTGGCGATTGGTTGGTCTTGGTTGTAGTCGTCGGATTGCTAGCTGGAGCCAGTGGTTTTGGAGTCGGAGTTACAGCGGCGACGACAGGTGTCGCGTGCGGCGCTACGTCGCTGTTTAAAAACCAAATCGCCGCACCGACGAGGATGGCGACGACGACTGCAAAGATTGCTACCGAGCGAGTATTCATAGGTTTCATGCTTTTGATTACACAAAGGCCCCCGGCGTTCAACCAGCAGCCTGTGTGGACGTGAGATTGTTACAAGTATCCTGCGGTGTGCAGGCGTTTGGTGAGGTCGCTTTGGCGGGTTAAAAGTCGGGCGTAGGTTTCGCGGTGGTTGTCGTTCGGCTGGCAGCGCGTGCTTTCGTCGAGAGTCACGTATTTTTCAGCGAGGACGAGGAAGCGCGTCGGCTGCCCCTCGGCAGCGGCACAGGCATATGCGGCCTGAAGTGCAGCGCCGAGCGCGGCACCTTCGGCGCTTTGCAGGCAGACTGTCGGAACCCCAAAAATATCTGCACAAATCTGACGCCAAATATCGCTCTT
>CAMBOD010000074.1 GCA_945868985.1 Prosthecobacter debontii
ACCAGCGATGGGTGCCGCTGCGCGGGAGAAAGTCAGCGCGCAGTTCGCGTGGTCACGCGTCTTCGCCCGGCAGTTTGAAATCTACCGCGATTTGATTGCTAATTCGTCTCGTTGCGTTTGAGCACGAGCGAGATCATCTGCACCAGTTCATCCGTCGGCACGGGTTTGAAGACAGCGAGGCCGTCCGTCTTTCGCAGGAAGTCAATCAGCCGCACATCCTCACTGTGTCCTGTCACAAAGAGGAACCGCTTGCAGAGATGCGGCTTCACCTTTTGCACCGCGAGGTAAAACATATCGCCCGGCATCGTCGGCATCAGCAGATCGCAAACGATGACATCGAAATCCATCTCCATCACTTCCCTCAGTCCCTCCACGCCATTTTTCGCAGTAGTCACCACGTAATTGCGCGACTCAAGCAATTGCTTCAGCGTATCTGCAAGCGCCGCATCATCATCGAGTAAAAGAATGCTCTTAATGTCGAGTTCTGCTGCCTTTGAAGGAACGAGGTCAGGGTTATTTGCGGACATGAAACAGATAATAGCAGATGGTATGCTTGAGGCTGAGTCATTATCGGCTGGATTTGGAATATTTATACGCAAGGGCGTATTGAGTCTGCCTCGTTTAGTATTCGGCTTAGTTGAAGATAGTCATTACCATCACATACTTTTTGCTGAGCAATAGAGTCGCCACACGACTTAGTAGTGTGACGGACATTAACACTGTTGGATTGCTTTTTCGCGCGAAAAGGGCAATTTCTAGCACCGCATGGCCAATAAAGACTCCATCGAAACCACGGGAATCGTGAAAGATGTGCTGCCGGGGACAATGTTCCGCGTGCAACTTGCCAACGGACACGTATTACTAGCACATATCTCGGGGAAGATGCGGAAGAATTTCATCCGCATCGTGCCCGGCGATAAGGTGAAACTTGAAATGTCACCTTACGATTTAAGCAAAGCACGTATTACATTCCGCGAACAATGAGCGACACCACACAACCCAACGGCAATCAGGATCATCTCGAAACCTCCAAGGCTCACGCTCGCGCTGCTGCCGCAGAAATGCGGGACGCCGCTGCGGAGGTCGCACGCGAACTGAAGGAACGCGCAGGATCATTTGCCGGGGAGTGGAAGGACAAGGCGAGTGGCATCCACAAAGAAGTGGAAGCCTACGTGCGCGAAAATCCCACCAAGAGCGTGATGGCCGCGCTGGGCGTTGGCTTCATTATCGGCCTCGTGCTTCGTCGCTGATGCCTGCAAACGAGCCATCGCCTGCGGGTGAAAATGCCGGCGTGGTTTTCCAAGTGCGCGCTTTTCTGGCCGCGTGCGCACAATACGCAGCGGCGCGTCTGAAGCTCGTCTCGCTCGAAGGCAGGGAGGCGACCGGCCATGTGCTGAAGCTTTTGCTCCTGCTCGCGGTGGCGCTCATTTTCGCGGTGTTCGCGTGGTTGTTTCTTTGTCTCGGCGCAGTGTTTGTCATTGCGAAGATTTTCGCTGGAGAAAGCGCGTGGCTCTGGGCTTCGCTCGCGATGGCGGGTGCGCATTTCGTCGGAGCGCTTGTGCTGGGAGTCGCGCTGAAATCGAAAATCAACACACCACTTTTCCCGCTCACTACGGAGGAACTAAAAAAGGATCAACAATGGCTGGAGAATCAGACAAAGCAGAATTAATCGCCCAGCTTGCCGCCGCACGTGATCGACTGGCACGGACTGGTCGTGAATTGCAGGACGCTGGCGAAACGCTCCGGCAGAAGCTCGATGTTCCCGCACGAGCGAAGGAGAGTTTTGAAAAACACCGTCCGGCATGGCTCGGTGGCGCGACTTTGATCGGGCTGCTGCTGAGCAAACTGCCAGCGCGCAAAAAGACGGTGTTCGTCGAGCGCAGCACCGGACAGGCGCTCGGCATGGCGGGAAAGCTGGGTGCCGTTTGGAGTGCGGCGAAGTTCGCGGCGGGAATTGCGAAACCGTTCCTCGGGGAAATCGCCGGACAGCGTCTCGGCGAATTGGCGCGGCGATTCACAAACACCGCGAAGGAAAACGAGCAGCCGCCTTCGGGCGAAAAGCGGGGCTGAGCCGTTACTTGCTCTCCGCTTTGTCGGGAGTTGGCGGAGTTGCGGGCTCTGCGCTGAATTCTTTTTTTAATTTCTCCCCCAGTTCGCGCATCAATGTCTGACGACGTTCGCTTTCCTCCTTGCGAAGTTTTTCCTCAATCGCCCGGCGTTCCTCAAAGTAACGGTGAAAAAAGCGCCTCTTGTTTTCGTCGTTGAGTTCGATGCCGTTATCCTTGAGCGCCTGCTCGATTTGCTCGCGCATCTTTTTCCGGCGGTCATCGTCCTGTCCCAGGAGCTGTTGGCGTTTCTCTGCGGGGAGGTTCAGCACAGCCCAGACGCAGCGCCAGACTTCACTCCGTTGCTCGGGTGTGAGTTTCTGGATTTCGCGCATCGCACGATCGCGCATCACGGCACCATCGGGGCCCGGTTGCTGCCCTCCGGGGTTGCCGGGGCTTCCTTTCCAATCGGGCCCGCCCTTACCCTCCGGGCCGTGCCCGAAAAATGGGCGTCGCGGAAAATTCGGTCGCAGTTCTTCCTTCGGCAGCTCAGGGCGCTGTTCTTCCGGCGGCGGTGGCGGCTCCTGTGTAAAAGCCGGAACGCCGAGCGTGCTGGCGATTAGTAGAGCGAAGAAGGATCGGCTTGCAGCCATATGGAGTGGTCCTCGGATGCGAGGAGTGCGGCGAGCGACTCGGCGGAGTCCTCGGATTTTTCAACGTATGCAGCCAGTTCGGAAAGCGGGTCCGCAGCGGCTTGCTGATTGCTTGTCGTGACCGGGCGTATAGCGACGAAAGCGACAGCAAGCGCACAGGCAACAGCAGTTGCAGGGATGATCCATTTCCTACGGAGCCATGCGAGCAATCCGACGGGCTCCGGCTCCTCCCGGATCGCGCGCAGGACTTTGCTGGCAAAAAACGGAGCGGCTTTCGGCTCCCGTGCTTTGCCGAGCAATTCCCAAAGCTTGTCTTGTTCGTCGTGGTTCATGGCTGTGACAAAAAACAGCGGTTCTCGACGGAAGTTGCAGAAAAATTTCTGCCACCGCTAGAGTTTATGTCGTAAATAAAGACCCAGCCAGATCGGCCTTGGACAAGGCGCTAAGTCAGCTTCATGTCCGTTGCTTCGAGGAAGCCTTCGAGTTGGCGGATGCGCGTGGGGTGACGCATTTTGCGAAGGGCTTTGGCCTCGATTTGGCGGATACGCTCGCGGGTTACTTTAAATTGGCGGCCGACTTCTTCGAGTGTGCGGCTGTAGCCGTCCACGAGGCCGAAGCGCTGTTCCAGCACCTGCCGCTCGCGCTCGGTGAGCGAGGTGAGCACGTCTTTGATTTTGTCTTTGAGCAGCGAAATAGCAGTGACATCCGCTGGGTCTTCAGCCGTTTGGTCCGGGATGAAGTCGCCAAAACTGGTGTCGTCGCTGTCGCCCACGGGCGATTGAAGCGAGATGGGCTGCTGCGCCATTTTCAAGACGGCACGGACGCGCTCGACGGGGAGGTTGATTTCCTCGGCGACTTCCTCGGGGGTGGGTTCGCGACCGTAGTCCTGCACGAGCTGTTTCTGCACGCGCATGAGCTTGTTGATCGTCTCGATCATGTGCACCGGGATGCGGATGGTGCGGGCTTGATCGGCGATGGAGCGGGTGATGGCCTGGCGAATCCACCACGTAGCGTAGGTGGAGAATTTGTAGCCGCGGCGATACTCGAATTTCTCGACGGCTTTCATCAACCCCATGTTGCCCTCTTGGATGAGGTCGAGGAATGAAAGGCCGCGGTTCGTGTATTTTTTCGCGATGGAAATGACGAGACGCAGGTTGGCCTCGACCATCTCGGTCTTTGCTCGGAGCGCCTTGCGGAGCCATTTGCGCAGTTCCTGATACTCTTTGAGGAAATCCTCGGTGCTCATCCAAACGCGCGTCTGGATTTCTTTGAGCTTGGCGGCGTAGTCCACCTTGGCTCCTCCGATTGCGCGGGATTGGTCGCGCTTCGGCTTGTGCAACTCGTGCTGGAGATTGGTGATCATCCGGTGCTCGTTTTCGCACAGCGTTACGAAATCCTCGGTGACTTTCTGTTTAAAGAAGAACTTTGGGAAGTGTTTCTGGACGTTGTTGTGCGCCTTGACGAAGTCCTGATATGACTTGCTGTCCTTGTTTGTGCCGCCGTGCGAAAGGAAGTTTTTGTAGGCCTTCCCTGCGTCGTTTGTTGAGTCTTCGAGCTGCTTCATCAAGCGCGGAAGCCCTTTCATGTATTTGTCGCGGCTCTCGATTTTCTTGTCGAGGATCACCCGGTCGAAACGTTCGCGACCGTCCATGAGCTTCTGCCCGAGTTCGAGAAAGGCGCGCGGGATGAAACCGAAATAATTCACGTGCTTTTGCACATTGAGTTCGGCCTCTTCGATGCGCATGGAGATTTCCACTTCCTGCTCGCGGGTGAGCAGGGGAACCTGCCCCATCTGCTTGAGATACATCCGCACCGGGTCGTCGAGAATGTCGAGTTTCTCGTTCGGCTTCTCCGGCTCCTCTTCCTCCTTTTGGTTCTGCGGATCGTCCGTCTTCGGGCCGATTTTGTAGCTGTCCACCTGTGAAGAATCAATGATGTCAATTTCCATGCTGCGCATGCGCACCATGATGGCTTCCATGTCGTCCGCATCGTTGACGGAATCGGGCAGGTGTTCGTTGAGGTCGTCGAAAGTGAGGTAACCCTGCTCCTTCGCGAGCTTCACGAGTTCGCGGAGTTTTTCAGCACCCTCGGCTGTGTCGAGGATGGTTTGTCCCGGCTTCAGCGCAGTTTTGGCTGGTATTTGGAGTAAAGCGGCAAGTTTGCTGCTGATTTTTCCGTTCTTTGAAGAAGAGCGATCTTTGCTCTTCTTCTCGGCTTTGGCGCGAACCTTCGGCTCCTTGCTCTTTGCCTTGGCGACTTTGGCAACCTTCTCTGCCTTCGGGGCTTTTTTAGCTGGTTTACTTGGCTTTTTCGTCGCTGGTTTCTGCTTGGCGCTGGCTTTTTTAGCTGGTGATTTCTTGGTGGTCTTGGCGGGTTTAGGAAGGGCTTTCTTTTTGGTCTTTGGCATATTCCGCGAAGTCTGGTTAAAAAACCTCTTTCCTCATTCGGGACGTTCATTACGTCACCGCTCAATGGGAAAAAGGTCGCGGACTATCGAGAGCGACTTGAGCGCGAGCAAGTCATTTCTCTGAAATTCCGAAGATTTTTTGCGAAACCACCGCTTTCGCGTGAAAACCACGCTACTCGACCGGCTTTGGCGGTCTTGAGGGAGGCAGGGAGGAGAGGCGGCGGTGAAGTTCGAGCACTTGCTGGTGAATTTTGGCCTGTTCCTCGGCGGTGAGACCGGGGGCGTGGAGGCGCGTTTCGAGTGATTGACGGCGGCGGGTGAGGTCGCGGCGCTCCAATTCATGCCAGCAGTCCTCGGCCACCACTTTTGCTCCGGGTGGGACGGGGCGTTCGAGCAGGGAGCAAAGTGCGGCTTCCTCCGCAGTGCCGAGGGTTGAGAAGAAGCTGTTGAGCGAAGCGTTGTCGTCGGGGCGCAAGTCGGCATCGAGGATTTTCACCAGCAGCGCGGAGGCTTCCGTGGCATCGTCGAGCACGCGCTCCCAAGGCTGTGCTTGCAGCCATGCGCGAGAAACGGCGTGCCGCAGCGCAAGCAGGACAAGCCATTGGTGCGTCGGGGGAAGTTCGATGCGCTCGGGCTTCGGCGGCTTTGTTCCATCCGCGTTCGTGTCCCCGGTATTTTTTGGGCGGACAATTCCCCTCAACAGCGCGGCAAACGTCTTTTCGACTTTCGATTTAAACTGCTCCGGTAACTCTTTCGTCGGACTCTTTTCGCCGGTGTGGACGAGTCGTGCGTATTCGGTGCGCCCGATTTCCAGCACATCGGCGATGCGGCTCATCAGCGTTTCCTTCACGAAGCCGTCCTTCAGCATCCGCGCATAGCCCGTGAGTTTTTCGGCGGCGGCGGCGCGTCCTCGCGGTGAGGAAAAATCCGCCCGCTGGCTGAGTCGCGCGATTTGGAAGTCGAAAAAATCCTTCGCCTCGCCGATGCGCGCCGCAAACGCCTCGCCGCCGTGCTTTCGGATCAGCGAATCGGGGTCCTCCCCCGGCGGCATCTCCGCGCAGCGCACCAGCAGGCCCTCGCCGAGCAACTGTGGCAGCGACCGCTCCGCCGCTTTCTCGCCCGCTGCGTCCGCATCGAAGCACAACACCACTTCCTCTACGTATCGCTTCAAAATCCGGGCTTGCCGCTCGGTGAACGCCGTCCCTTGCGGCGCGATCACATTCTGCACGCCGTTCTCAAATGCGGTGATCAAATCAATCTGCCCCTCGCACACAATCGCCTGCTTTTTTTCGATGAGCGCGCGCTTGGATTTGTTCAGACCGAAAAGCACCGCGCCCTTCGTGAAAAGCAGCGTCTCCGGTGAGTTCACATATTTCGCGGGGCTTTGCTCTGCATTGAGCACGCGCCCGCTGAAAGCGATCACCTCGCCCGTGTCGTTGCAGATTGGAAACATCACGCGTCCGCGAAACCGATCATACAGCCGCCCGCTGTCTTCCTTTTTTGCGAAGAGTCCGCTCGCCTCCAGCTCCTCCATGTTGAAACCCTCGCGCTGTGCGTGGCCGAGCAGCGCGTCCCACGACTCGGGGGAAAATCCAATCTTCCACGACTTCGCCACCTCCGCCGACAGCCCGCGCTTTTTCAAATAATCGCGCGCACTCTCCGCTGTTTTCCCGCGCATGAGCTGCGTGTGAAAAAACTCCGCCGCCACTGCGTGCAACGCGAGCACCCGGCGTCGCAAATCCGCGCGCTCCAAATCCTCGCCGCTCATCTGCGCATCGGGGATTTGGATATTCGCCTTCTCCGCCAGCTTGCGCACCGCCGCGATGAATTCGATGTGCTCGTAATCCATCACAAAACGGAACACCGAGCCGCCGGCGCCACAGCCGAAGCATTTAAAAATCTGCCGCTGCGGATTCACCGTGAACGACGGCGTGCGCTCCGTGTGAAAAGGACACAGCGCTTTGTAGGCTGGCCCCATCCGCTTCAGCGGAAAATAGGAGCCAATCACCTCGACGATGTCATTCGCCGCGGCGATTTGCTCGATTATTTCCGGCGGAATCATTGCCACGTCATGAGTGGGCTGACACGCGCCCCGCCTGTCAAGATTCCCCTCGATTTCGACGCCAACTACTTCGTCGCATCCCACCAGCGGCGGGCGGCGTCGCGCCAGTCACGCATCGAAACCGACTGGATGGAAGCCTCGCGCATTCGTGCACGCAGATCGGAGTCTGCCGCGAGTTGCGCCACCGCTTTTGCAAAATCCTCCACATCGTTTCCACGCGTCACAAAACCGCTCACGCCATGCTCCACCAAATCTTTCGGCCCGCCTTGATCAGACACGACGCACGGAAGCCCACACGCCTGCGCTTCGATGACCACGTTGCCGAAAGTGTCCGTCGTGCTCGGAAAGACGAACACATCCGCGCTCGCGAATGCAGACGCGAGTTCCTCGCCGGAGAGATAACCCGTGAAAATCGCATCCGGCGCGAGCCGTCGCAACTCGGCGAGATATGGGCCGTCGCCAACGAATGCGAGCGCGAGCGATTTCCGGTTCTGCATCCGCTCCCACACTGCCACGATCGCATCCAAATCCTTCTCTTTCGACACGCGACCCACATACAGGAGAACCGTCGCATCTTCCGCCGCTCCACGCTTTTGCCAAAAGGAAACATCGCGCCGTTTCGCACTGAAGAGTTGCGTATCGAGGCCGCGCGGGAGGATGCGCAATTTCTCCGCCGGGATTCCGTTTCTGATCCAGCTTCCGCGATAGCTCTCGCTGTTCACCCACACCGTGTCCATCTGCGCGTAGAATGTGCGCATGAAAGTCCACGCCAGCGTTTCCCACGAGCGGTCGTCGGTGAGGATGCGCACGTATTGCGGGAAGTCGGTGTGGTAGATGCCCGCCGTGCGCAGGCCGAGCAGTCGTGCGGCGAGCAGCGCAGTGAGTCCGACCGGACCGGGCGTGCTGATG
>CAMBOD010000075.1 GCA_945868985.1 Prosthecobacter debontii
AACCTCTCAATCAGCCGTGTTGCCATGGGGCACGAAGTCGCGGCAACTCCACTTCAAGTGGTGACCGCTACAAGTGCGATTGCCAATGGCGGCCATTTGATGATGCCCCAAATCATCAAGGACATTCGCGATGATAGCGGTGGCGTGCTCGCAGATTATAAACCACAGGAAGTCCGTCGCGTGATTACCGACGATACAGCCGCCAAAGTCCGGGAGGCACTCATACGTGTCACTGGTAAAAAAGGAACCGCATTGCGCGCACACATACCTGGCTATCGCGTCGCCGGAAAAACGGGAACTTCGCAGAAGATCGTAGACGGACGTTATACGAACGATGACCACATCACCTCGTTTGTCGGCTACGTTCCCGCCGACGAACCGGCGTTTTGCATGGCAGTGGTTTTCGACGAGGCGCAGGTGCCCAACAATGAAGATGTCGGCGGGTTCGTTGCCGCACCCGTTTTCAAAGCTATCGCCGAGCAAACGCTCTCGTATCTCGGTATTCAACCGGACCCTATTCTTCTCCAGCAAGAGAAGGACGAGGCTAAAGCCCTTGCAAAAAACGGACGCTGATGAATCTCGAGATACTTTCTAAAGCAATCAATCCGGTCGCGATCACGGGCGAACTCGACCGCGATATTACTGCGATTTGCTACGACTCCCGCCGTGCAAATGCAGGAAGTCTCTTCGTCGCGTTGCCGGGCGAAAAAACAGACGGCACTCAGTTTGTAGACGCCGCAATTGATCGCGGAGCGGTGGCAGTCGTGAGCGAAAAACCTGGTCTCGCCACACGCGCTACGCATTTGCAGGTGAAGAACGCACGCCACGCACTCGCGGATGTGGCGGCTGCATTTTACCGTAATCCATCGCACGCGATGAAAATCTCGGGTGTGACTGGCACGAACGGAAAAACGACCACGGCATTTCTTATCAAGCACATCCTCGACACGCAGTTTCTGCGTTGCGGGCTCATTGGCACTGTGAATTACGTCATCGGCGACAGAAAGCTGCCAGCGACACGGACAACACCGGAGAGCGCTGATTTGCAGGAGCTGCTTTGGATGATGCGCTCGGATGGCTGCAAGAGCTGCGCAATGGAAGTCAGCTCCCATGCGCTGATTCAGGATCGCGTGCGCGGCGTGGAGTATGACGTGGCGGTATTCACGAACCTCACTCAGGACCATCTGGATTTCCATCGCACGATGGACGCCTACTTCGAAGCGAAGGCGCAGCTTTTCGATCAGCTCCCGGCGCAGAACAAGAAAGCGCGCGCTGTCATCAACGGCGATGACCGCTTTGGTGCGCGTCTCGTGGATCGCATCGGGAAGAACACCGAAGTTTTTACCTACGGCGTAGGCGCGCTCGCGCAGTTCCGTGCGAGCAGTGTGCGAATGGATTTCACAGGCACGAGCTACCAGCTTGATGCCGTCGGCAGGAGCTATCTGGTAAAGATGCCGTTCATCGGTGCGTTCAACGTGCTGAACTCACTCGCAGCTATCGCGACAGCGCACGCGCTTGGTCTGAATGTGCGTGACGCTGTGAATGCGCTGAAGGAAGCGCCGCCAGTGCCCGGACGGCTTCAAGCGGTTCCTGCCAAAAAACCATTCCGCGTTTTTGTGGACTATGCGCATTCGGATGACGCGCTTACGAACGTCATGCGCACGCTGCGCGAACTCGAACCCGCAAGACTCATCGTCATGTTCGGTTGCGGCGGGAGTCGCGATGTCACCAAACGTCCGCGCATGGCTGCCGCTGTGGATGCGCTGGCAGACTACGCCATTGTGACAAGCGACAACCCCCGAAAGGAAGATCCGCTCGCAATCATCGAAGACATCAAGCCCGGTTTCCGGCGTCTCATTCCCGAAATCATCCCGGATCGCAGGGAGGCCATCTTCAAAGCTATCGCAATGGCGCAGCCGCGAGACATCATCCTGCTCGCGGGCAAAGGTCACGAAAACTATCAGGAGTTTGCGGACTCCACGATTCCCTTCGACGACGCCGCCATTGCAGCGAGCGCAGTCAGTGGGCGGCCTGAAAACATTAACCGTCCAACACAGCACGAAGGCAACGATTTTGATAATCGTCCGCAGAGGTTCGAGCGCAGAGACAGGGGGGAGTTCAACCAATGAACGCCACACTGCTTTCCCAAGTCGCGCAGTGGACCGGGGGCCGTCTCATCGCAGGTGGTGCCGATGCAATAGTCACTAGTATATGCACCGACTCGCGTTCCCTGAAGGCGGGAGATTTATTCGTCGCACTGCGTGGTGAAAATTTTGACGGACATGCATTTGTTCCGGAAGCCGCAAAGGTTGGTGGCATCGGAGCCGTTGTGGAAAAAGCGCCGCTCGATTTGCCGTCGAGTTTTGGAATTATCGAGGTCCTCGACACACTTCACGCACTGCAATCGCTCAGCGCAAATTATCGCGCGAGCCTGTCTTTGAAAGTGGTCGGCGTGACCGGCAGTAATGGAAAAACTTCGACGAAGGATTTCGTAACATCAGTGCTCGGTAAACGGTTCCACGTCGCGAAGACCGAAGGTAATTTGAACAATCACATCGGCGTTCCCCTCACGCTACTGCGGCTGGATTCTAGTCACGAAGTCTCCGTCGTCGAAATGGGAATGAACCATCCCGGCGAAATCGCGCCACTCGCGGCAATGGCAAAGCCGGACACCGCAATCATCACAAACATCGGCACAGCGCATATCGAGTTCATGCGCACGCGAGAGGCCATCGCGCAGGAAAAAGGGATGCTGGCCGAGGCTGTTCCTGCTGGTGGCACCGTCGTGCTGAATGCCGATGACGAATTTACGCCCAGCATCGCCAAGCGGTGCAGCGCCCGCGTTGTCACCGCAGGAATCAGCAGTGGTGACGTGCGCGCGACCGACCTCAAACCACTTTCATCCGGGATTCAGTTCCGTCTGCACGCCACTGGGCAGTGTGTGCAGGCGGAACTCCCGGTTCCCGGCGAGCACATGGTGCGGAATGCTCTGCTCGCGTGTGCCGCCGGGCTTTCATTTGGCCTCACGCTCGATGAGTGCGCAGAGGGTCTCCGCGCTCCACAACTCAGCAAAGGTCGGCTCCAGCAAAAGCAAATCGGTGGCCTCACCATTCTCGACGACAGCTACAACGCGAATCCTGACAGCGTCGTCGCCGGTCTTGCCACGCTCGCGCAAATGCCCGGTAAAGGTCGTCGCATTGCTGTCCTAGGTCGCATGGGCGAACTTGGCACCGAATCCGAGCGTGGCCACCGTCGTGTCGGCGAAGCCGCTGGACAGCACTCCATTTCATGCCTCATCGCAGTCGGTGACGAAGCGCGTTGGATCGCTGAGGCTGCACGCACGAGCGGCGTTCACGAAGTGATTCACGTCGCCGACGTGGAGGAGGCCGTCGCTGCACTGCGCGGCGTGGCAAGAGAGGGCGATATTGTTTTGGTAAAAGGAAGCCGCTCCGCAAAAATGGAGCGCATCGTGCAGGCGATGGAGAAAGGGGGCGTGGCGTAATGCTTTATTACCTCCAGCTTCTGAGCGAGGGCGCGACGAACGACTTTTGGAAGGCGTTCAACGTTTTTAATTACATCACATTTCGCGCAGTGCTCGCCGCGCTTACGGCTTTCGTGCTCTCGCTATTGCTTGGAAATTTCACGATTCGAAAACTCCTTTCGCTCAAACTCGGTCAGCCCATCCGCAGCGCTGACGAGGTGAACAAGCTCTATGAATTGCACGGCAAAAAAGCAGGCACGCCAACGATGGGCGGCATCCTTTTGCTCGGCACCACAGTCGTCTCCACGCTACTCTGGGCACGACCTGACAATATGTTCGTATGGCTTGTCCTCGCCGCCATGATTGTCGCAGGCGGACTCGGCTTCGCAGATGACTACCTGAAGGTTTCGAAGAAAAACTCAGTCGGCGTCCGTGAGCGAACCAAGCTCCTCGTTCAACTCGCAATCGCCATCGGAGTGACTTGGTTTTTCTTGAGCAATCCATCGCTCGATAAGCAAGCGAGCGCGCTATTTGTGCCTTTCTACAAAAAGATGGTCATCGCGAATATGGGGCTGGTGCTCACCTTCCTCTTCTTTTCCGGGATTATCATGGGCACATCGAACGCCGTGAATCTTACAGACGGTCTCGACGGTCTCGCGACGGGTTGCACGCTCACCGTCACACTTGCTTACGCAGCACTCGCATACATCGCTGGAAATCATGTCATCGCTGATTACCTTCAGGTTCCATTTTATCCGCAGGCTGGTGAACTCACAGTATTCTGTATGGCGCTAGCCGGAGCATCGCTCGGATTTCTGTGGTTCAATGCACATCCGGCGAAAATGTTCATGGGCGATACCGGTTCGCTCGCGATCGGTGGTGCGATCGGAGTCGTGGCGATCTGCGTGAAGCAGGAATTGCTGCTCCTCATCATTGGATTTGTGTTCGTGGTCGAGGCGGCGTCAGTGCTCATCCAACGGTTCTATTTCAAATACACGCGCAAGAAATTCGGCGAAGGCCGCCGCATTTTCAAAATGGCGCCGCTGCATCACCACTTTGAACTCAGCGGCTGGAAGGAAACCGCCGTGGTAACACGCTTTTGGATCGTCAGCTTCATCTGCGCCCTGCTCGGGCTCGCAACGCTTAAACTCCGATGAACGTCGCCAACCTTCATATTGCAGTGCTCGGCGCAGGCGAGAGCGGCGAAAGCGCGGCGAAGTTGCTGCGCGAACTTGGTGCGCGTGTGACGGTGCTCGACAGCGGCGAAACCGAAAAACTGGCGGATAAAATCCGCAGCTTTGCAGCACTCGATATTGCCTGCATTGCCGGTGAGGTGGCGAACACTGATGTCACCGTTTACGATTTCGGGATTCTCAGCCCGGGGATTGATCCTGTTGTTCCGTTGGTGAAGAACTTCCGCGCGAAGGGAATTGATCTGATCGGCGAGTTGGAAATCGCGGATAAACTTTGCGGCAAGCCCGTCGTGGGAATCACTGGAACGAACGGCAAGACGACTACGACACAATTGGTGGAGGCGATGCTGCGCGGTGCCGGGATGAAGACGGTCGCGTGTGGCAACATCGGTCCGGCCTTTTCCGCAAAGGCGCTCGAAGGGCGTGCGCTTGATATGATGACTGTTGAGATCAGCAGTTTTCAGCTCGAAGAAATCCGCAGCTTCCGCCCACGCGTTGCAGTGTGGTTGGGCTTCGCGCCGGATCATCTGGATCGCTATCCTGACATGGATGCCTATTATGCGGCAAAGGCGCGCATCTTTGAAAACCAGACGAGTGACGACTGGGCGGTGGTGAATTTCCGCGACAAATTGCCGTCTTTGAGGGCGCAACGAATTACGTTCAGCGCCTACGTGCTCGGCGGTGATTTTGATTTGCGCGACGGTGTCATCCACCACCACGGCGAACCTGTGCTCGCTATGGCTGATACGCAGCTTCGCGGTTCGCATAACGCGGAAAATCTGATGGCTGCGCTGGGTGTCGGAGTCGCGCTCGGTCTCTCATTCGAAGCGATGCACGCACCGCTCTGCGCCTACAAGCCGCTGCCGCATCGCTGCGAACTCATCCGCACGCTCGAAGGTGTGGACTATGTGAACGACTCGAAAGCGACGAACCTCGACTCACTCGAAAAAGCACTCGCTGGTGAGACGCGACCTGTCGTCCTCATCGCGGGCGGCAAGGACAAGGGATTCGAGTTTGATAGCGTCACCGACCTAGTCGCGGAGAAATGCCGCTGCGCTGTTTTGCTCGGTGAGATGGCCGAGCGTATCGAGCGTCTCTGGGCTCCCAAAGTTTCCTGCGTGAATGTCGGGCGTTCGCTCGAACGCGCACTCCAGGTCGCCCGCTCGCACGCTCGCAGCGGCGACATCGTCCTCTTCAGCCCCGGCACGTCGTCCTTCGACATGTTCCGCAACTATGCGGACCGGGGAAATCAATTCCGCCAGCTCGTCCAACAACTCCAACCAACAAACAACCAGCCATGAAAAAGCAACTGCAACAACTCCGCCGCTTCTTCGTGAGAACGAAGAAGCTGAACCTCACCGCAACGCGTAATGCGATGCCAACAACCTATGAAGAAGATGACGAAGGAAGCAGCCGACTTTCAGGCGCTTTCATTGTCGTGCTACTGCTTCACGTTGTCGCCATCGTGGGTGTCTTCGCGTTTTCGCGAATCAAAGACAGCCGCGCAGCCAACACGAATACTGCGTCTGCTAACAGCGCAGTTCAGAATCCAAAAGGTGCGGCCTCGGCAGTTGGTGCTGCTTCAGTTCAGCACCAGTCCGATGCCTCGAAAACCTCTCCTGCGCTTCCGCCAGCGGGAAAAACTTACGTCGTGAAATCGGGAGACAATCTTACGAAAATCGCAGTGGCATACAGCACGACATCAACTGTGTTGGTTTCAACTAACAGCTTGAAAAGCGAGAACGACATTCGCACGGGGCAGGTTCTCACGATTCCTGAAAGCAAGTCTGTGAAGTCGGCACCCGCACCCGAGAGCAAGCCAGTTGTGAAAGCACCGGCAGCAGCGCCAACGGCAGCTCCGAGCGGACCGAAAACTCACATCATTCAGAAAGGCGACACCATTACCAAAATCGCTCGTGAAAACAACTGCACCTACGAGGAGTTGGTAAAGCTGAACAACATCAAGGACCCGAAGAAACTTCAGCCGGGTCAGTCGGTGAAAATTCCAGCAACCAAAAAAGGCTAGTTGCTTCAAACACGCGTCAGCACCGATGCAAAAACGATTCGTATCATTGAATGTGTTTGTGATGGTCGTGGCCGTTGTGGCCTTGATCGGCATCGGGATCGTGATGCTCACAAGCACAGGTGCCTACGCGCAGGATAATCACGGAGAACCGCAATACTACCTCAAGCGCCAGCTCGCATGGCTGGGAGTCGGCGCTGTGCTGTGTGTGATTGCGGCGATTGTGGATTATCGCTGGATGGAGAAGCGCTGGTGGATTCTCTACGTAATCGCCGCCGCTTTGCTCATTTGTTGTTTTGTTCCCGGCATCGGAAAAAAAATCAACGGTTCACGTCGCTGGATTGGTTTGGGTGGACAGACTTTGCAGCCTTCCGAAATCGCGAAGCTCGCTGTGCTGGTCGCGCTCGCGTGGTGGTATTCGCGAAAAGAGACGATATCGAAATCATTTCGCAGCGGTTTTCTATATCCGATGCTCGGCGTGGGTGCACTTGTGGCGCTCATCGCACCTGAAGTGGACCTTGGCACTTCGTCTCTCATTTTCGGAACTGCTTTGATGGTGATGTTTGTGGCCGGGACCAGGCTTTGGTATCTGGGGATCATCGCGGCAACAGGGATTTGCGGATTGTTCGTTATAATCCGTTCAATGCCCGAGCGTGCTGGACGGCTCCTCGCTTTTCTGCACCCGGAGAAATATCCAGACGACGCATACCAGCAGGTGCAAGGGCTGATTGCTTTTGGTGCGGGCGGTATCAATGGTCGCGGCATCGGAAATGGGATGCAAAAATTTGCCTACCTGCCCTATGCGCATACGGATTTTATTTTTCCGATGGTAGGTGAAGAGATGGGGTTGTTTGTGACACTCACGGTGGTTTTGCTCTTTCTCGTTTTACTCGTCGCGGGGACGGTTATCGCTACGCGTGCGAGTGATCGTTTTGGAAAGTTGCTCGGCTTTGGAATCGTAGCGCTGCTCGCGTTTCAGGCGGTGCTGAACATCGGCGTCACAACGATGGTTCTTCCGAATAAAGGGCTGCCACTGCCATTCATCAGCTATGGCGGATCGAATCTCGCATTCTGCCTCGCTGGCATCGGGATTCTCGTAAGCATCTACCGTCGTGGCCTGGGGGAAAGGCCCGACCCCGAGGGTAAAGTTTTTGCAGCAAAGATAAGAACGCGAAAGACACCACGTATTTAATCCATGACCACCACACAAATACCCATTCAGCGAACTCTTGATGAATTGCTCCGGCCCGCGCCACAGCCGACGCGGCGCGAGTGCATACTCATCGGTGAGCCGTTCGTGAGTCCGGTCGCCCAGATTCCAACGAATCGCACGCCGCTATCGCCGACTAG
>CAMBOD010000076.1 GCA_945868985.1 Prosthecobacter debontii
GGCCCGGACGGCGCGGTGTATATCGGCGACTTTTACAATCAGGCTGTCATCCACAACGACACGCGCGGCCCCGACCACAACAAGGTCAACGCCGCCGTGCGCCCCGACCGCGACCACTACTTCGGCCGCATCTGGCGCATTGACCACAAGGACGCGAAAAAACTTACGGTGCCGGATTTGTCGAAGGTGGGCGTGAAGGAACTGGCGAAGGCGCTGGAGAATCCGAGCGCGCATGTGCGGATGACGGCGAGCCGGTTGATTGTGGAGAAAAGTGGTGATCCAACGCCACTGCCAGTGAAGGCGCTGCTCAAGCACCCTGCGCCGGAAACCCGCATCGCTGCGCTTTGGACATTCGGGCGATTTGGATTGGAGTTCGATACGGTTGTTTCATTGCTCCGCGACAAAGATCCGAGCGTGCGTCGAAACGCCGCGCTGATTGACGAAGCCAATATTCCCGGGCTCGCGTCGATCGCGCAGCGCGCACAACGCGATCTGCTGGAACTCATCACCGATCCCAATGGTGAGGTGCGCGTTGCTGCGCTGCGTGCGTTCGCTTGTTGGGGACTGAATCAGCAAGACGTGATCGAGCGTCTAGTAGTAGCCTGGCCAAAGCTCGACGATGACTTCCAGCGCAGCGCCGCCGTCGGCGCGGCCTTGCAAAATCCCGCCGCCTGCATCGCCGCCGCGCTCGATAGCGCCGATCCCGCGCCGCTGGCCCCACTCGTCGCGCAGCTCGCCGATTCCATCGGTCGGAAGAACGACACGGACGCCGCCGCGAAGCTCGTCATCGCGCTCGCGGCCAAACCCGCCAGCGCCGACGCGCTCAAAGGCGCGATGCTCGACAAGCTGAACCGCTCGCTCAAAGCCGCGCCCGCGATGACGCCGGAACTTTCCGCCGCGCTTGCCAAGCTGCTCGTGAGCGGAGCCAATTCCAGCGTGCTCCCGCTCGCCGCGAAGTGGGACAAGGCCGGCGCGCTCAAGGGCGAGGTCGCCAAACTCTCCGGCTCGCTCCTTTCCGCCGTCGCCAATGCAAAGGCCGACGACGCCACGCGTCTCGCTGCCGCGCGCAGTCTCATCAGCCTCCGCAGCAGCGACGCCACGATTCTCCCCGCCGTGGTGAAACAACTCGCTGCCGGCACGCCCGGCTTCCAGCGCGGCCTCATCGCCGCACTCGGCGAAACGGACGACGTGAGCGTGGGCACCGCGCTTTCCGCCGCCTACGAAAAACTGCCCGCCGACTTGCAGGCTCCCGCTTTTGACACATTGCTCAAGCGCGCCGACTGGACGCTCGCTTTCCTCGATGCGCTGAAGAGCAACGCCGTGGACGTGACGAAGCTCGGCCCGACCACCGCCGCGCGTCTCCGCACGCATCCCGACAAAGGCGTGGCCAAGCGCGCCACCGACATGCTCGCGGAATTGAACCCGCAGACGAAGGCGAAGAAGGAGGCCATCGCGAAACTCCTCCCCGTCGTCGAAGGCAAAGGCGACCCCGCGAAGGGCAAGGCGCTTTTCACGACCACCTGCGCCATTTGCCATAAATTTGGCGACGGCGGCACGGACATCGGCCCCGGCCTCATCGGCATGGGCGCGCACGGCGCGGCGGAATTGCTCAACGCAATCGTGGACCCGAATGCCGAGGTGGACCCGAGCTTTAACGCATGGAATCTCGAAACGAAGGACGGCCAGCTTTTCTCCGGAGTCATCGCTGCGGAAAACGCTGCGAGCATCACGCTGAAGAGCCTCGCCGGAGTGCAGGAGGTGAAAGTCGCCGATCTCAAATCGCGCACGAACACCGGACGCTCGCTCATGCCCGAGGGCTTCGAGGGACTCGGCGGCGAAGCGCTGCGCGACATCATCGCCTACATGCAGAGCGTGGACGGCGGGAAGTTCCGCGTGCTGGATCTCAAGAGCGCATTCACCACGAACACCTCGCGCGGTCTTTACCAAAGCGCCGCTGCGAAGAACGAATCGTTCGAGTTCAGCAAGACCGGCACGGTCAACGTGTCAGGAATTCCGTTCAGCATCGTCGCGCCGGAGAAGGCGGCGTCGAACATCGTCGTGCTCAAAGGCGGCCCGGCGAACGCAGTCGCGCATACGATGCCGCAGCGCGTGGAGGTGAAAGTGGGATTCAAGGCGAGCAGGCTGCATTTCCTCGGCGGTGTGACTGGCTGGGGATTTTTGAAGGCAGGCACGGACACCAGCGACGTGCTGAAAATCACCGTCCACGCAACCGGCGGCGCGAGCGAGACGTTCGTCTGCAAGAACGGCAACGAGTTTTCCGACTACATCAACCGCGTGGATGTCCCCGGTTCGAAGCACGCTGACGGCATCGTGAAAGCGCACCAGATGCGTTGGTTCACGAAGCAGTTGAGCGCCGCGACGGAGATTGATCGCATCGTGCTGGAGAGCTTCGGCACGAACGCTGTGCCGACCATCGTGGGGATCACTGCGGAGTTGGGCGATGCTGCACCAGCCGCAGCGCCCGCGCCCGCGCCGAAGAGCGCTGCTGTTGATGAAGATGCGGGCTTCAAGCCGCAGTTCACCGACCCCGTCCCGCAGCCACCCGCCGCCCGCCCCGCGAACGGCCCGCGCGTGCTCATCGTCGGCGGAGGTTCGTCGCACGACTTCGTGAAGTTTTTCGGCGGCACCGACAAAGCCACGCTCACGCCCGTCACCGGCTGGGTGGATTTCACGCAAAACCTGAACGGCATCCCCGCCATCCTCGACCGCGTGGACGTGCTGTTGATGAGCGCCAACCAGCCCATCAGCTCCGCGACCAAGAAGGCGCTGATGGATTACGCGAATCGCGGCGGTGCAATCATCGCGCACCATCCCGGCACTTGGTATGCGTGGAGAAACTTCCCCGAGTGGAACAAGGAAATCATCGGCGGCGGAACGAAGGGCCACGACGCGCTCGGGCCATTCACGGCGAAAGTCACCAACGCCGAGCACCCGATCACGAAGGGCGTGCCAGCGGAGTTTGAAATCACCGACGAACTCTACAACTACAACCCCGATCCAGCCGCCACACCCATCGAAGTCCTCGCCACCGCGACAAGCCGAAAGAGCGGCAAAGTCTTCCCGCAAGTCTTCATCGTGAAACACCCGAAGGCCCGCATCGTCGGCTTCACCCTCGGCCACGACGAACGCGCCCACAACCTCGAAGCCTACCAGACCCTGCTGAAAAACGCAGTGCAGTGGGCGGCAGGGAAGTAGCCGCTATTTTTTGCCGAACAGACTCCAGCCGGTTTTTTCCTCGGTCTTGTTTTGCTGCACCTTGAGCTGCCCGAGCAGGGACTGGAGGGAGAGGTAGATGCGGTGCCACTGGCCTTCGACGCTGGGGATGCTGTCGCTCATGTCGGAAAGGTAGCGCAGTGATGGCGCGCTTGCGAAGAGCGCGAGCACGTCTTCCTTGCGTGGGCCGCCCTTGGCCTCGCTCGCAGCGATAGCTTCGGTGCCCTGGGTGATGAGGCTTTTCAGATCGAGAAACTGGTTTTCTTCGTCGGGGGTGAATTTTTTGTCCCGTGCGAAATTCACGTAGTGGTTGAATTGCTTCCAGCACTCAATGTGGGCTTCGAGGTGGAGGATGAATTCGTCGAGGTTTTTGTAGCTCATGGTGGCAGGATGTTTGGGGCGTGTGAAGTTCGGCTGGTGGGGATTCAGGAAGATGAGTGCTCCGCCGCGAAGTTCGCGTGCAAGGATGTGGAGCCCGCTGTAGCTGATGTGGAGGTCGTTGAGCGGGAGGTTGGTTTCGGCGGCGGACTTGAAAGCATCAAGGACGGCTTGTGCAATTTCTATGACTAGCTTTTGCGGATAGGAGCTGGGGAGTGTGGAGGAAATGACGCCGCCGCCGCGGTGGACTGCGAAGCAACCGCCTGGAAGTCGGTCTTGGCTGACGGGGGCGGAGGTGCGGGAGAACGGTCTTAGTATGCCCATTTTGCTTCGATTTGTTTAAGGGTTTCGCGGATTTGGCCGATGCCGAGCGTGCGCGTGAAGCCGATTCCGAGTGCTTCTTCGTCGCCTGAAAGAATGGAGAGGTGGCGTTGATGACCTAGGGATTCGATGTCGAGGAGTTCCCCGGCCTGAATTTTTGCGCCGAGCTGTTTGAAGGATTTCGCAGTTCTGGAAATCCAGTCGCCGAGCGCGATGGGATCGTCGCAGCCCCAGTGCTCGTGTTTATTGCCGTCGAGATCCACGGCCATTGCGAATTGCACTCCCGTAAAACGCGAGAACGATGCGAGCATTCCCTCGGGTGTTTGTTCCGGATTTTCGGTAGTATCCACCGCTTCGTCCATCGTCTGGGCCGTCTCCATGAGCAGGCTCTCGTAGTTGATGAAGATATTGCGCGGGCGTGGCAGGCCGTAAGGCAGGATTTCAAAATTGCCCGCTTTCCATGCGAGCATTTCGACGATTGCGGGCTTGCCGCTTTTATCTTCGACGGAGGCATCAATGATTTCGCCTTTCTGGATCCATACGCGGCCCTCGCCATGGGCGCTGGTGATTTTGAGCACACAGGTGTTCTACGTGATGCACTCCATTTGTAGAATATCGAGGAGGGTCTTGCTTTGGACGCCTCGGAAGCCGCCCTGATTCTCGCGTTCGAGCAGGCTCTCGATGCAGTCCACGAAGAAAATGATCTCACGCCCCGTCTTCGGTTTTTCCAAATAAAGGTCCACGCCGATGCTGTAGGCGCGTGCGCGAAGATCTTCCTCAGTCGCACCTGTCATTACCACGGTGCGGAGGGTGGGGAAGCGGCGGCGGACGATGGCGAGCACTTGGAACCCGTCCATCTGCGGCATGTTTAAATCTACAAGCAGCAGAGCGCATGGCTCATTTTCGAGCAGGGCGATGGCATCGTGTCCGTTGGTGGCGGTGCGGATTTCCGGCTGGCTGGGGAGGCGCGCGAGAATCTCCTGATAGATTTCCAGGAGATCTTGCTCGTCATCGAGTATGAGAATTTTTTGGCGCGTGCCTATATGCCGTATGTGTAAGGCTGTGACTTATATTTGCAATGTGGAGGAACATGAATTTGTAGCACGCCGCAAGCCGAAGCCGGTGCGGAATGTTTTTTTGTCACGGATGATGAAGTGGCACCCATGCTGCTAACCCTCTTTTTGCAAAAAAACGCCCGACGATGTTCAAGTTTCTAAAACAACTTTTTAGCAAAGCAGGCCTCCCGGCCGCCCAGACTCACGCTCCAGTTCCTGTGGCTACCCCTTCCGCTCGGCATAATCCCGATGCTGCGGGAGCTGTGGAAGTCGCGTCACTTTCGCTGCGAATGATTTTTGAAAAACTCCCCACGGATTTGAAGGCGCTGATCAATCAATTACCAGAAACGTCTGTGAAAGTCGTTCTGCCGGTGAATGCGATCATGAAGCAACTGCCCACCGGTTCGGTGAAGATGTCGCTCGTCAGTTTGTATCGCCAGGCGCCAAGCGGCACTTTCCGCAAAGCCGAAATCGAGGAAAGGCGCATGGTCGAGGTGCCGCTCGGTGAGATTTTCAAAAGCATCAATCCCGGACGGCTGAAGCGCCGCAACGACCAGCGCAGTTACGATGTGCCGGACGAAATCACCGGGCTCTTTGGAGAGAGCAATTCTTCACGGACGGTCAATCAACCAGTCGCAGCAGCAGCACCTGCCCAGTCGTCAGCAGTCGAGCAACCAAAGCCGGTTCAAATCCCGGGAGGTCAAACATCACGCGTTGTGGCTGGCAACAATGTCAGTAGTGCGCACGCTCAGGGTGAGCCTGTTGAAGCTGCGCCTGCACCGCTGAAGTTCGATGGTGAACTGTCACTCGGACTCTTTGAAGCTGCCGCCGGTTGGCCTGAGGGGATTCGCGGTGACCTTTCCATTCTCCCGGGCGAAACAAAAATTGTTGTGCCCGTCAGCGAAGTCAGTGCCGGTCTGCAGAAAGGCAAAGTCTTGTTCACTTGGGCGCAGCTTCGCGGCTACCTAAAACCCACGCCTCCTGACGGGATCAATATCCCGGAAGACACCCAGCTTTTGCTGCCGCTAAAAATTGTCGCTCCTGCATTTGTCATCGCGACTGGCGCGAAGAAACGCAGTTCCGCCAAAGCTGCGGTGAGCAAGGAACTCCCGGATTTCTTCGGTCCGGCTTCTGGACAAAAGCCCACCGCTCCTCCACCAGCCGCCGCTGCCCCTGTCGCACCTGAAGCACCAGAAGCGCTCGTAGCTCTTGCACCAACTGCCGCTCCCGTTACGCCGCAGGAAGAGGCAACGCCAACAGCTCCGCTTACCTTGATTTCAGCATCGTCCCCAGCGGCAATGCAGCAGCCCGTTGCAGTGGTTGCCGCGGCATCAACAACTGCGCCGAGCAGGGAGGCGCAAAATCTGGGTGAGCTTTTCAACGACACGGGCAAGACAAGTTGGAATCCTAACGAACTCGTGAAGCTGACGTGCGGACTGCCAGGTGTGATCGGTGCAATCGTTGCACTTGAAGAGGGACTCGTCGTTGCACAAAAACTTCCCGAGGGAATCGAAGGAGACACCTTCGCTGCGTTCATGCCGCAGATTTTCAGCCGGCTCGACAAATACACCGGCGAAATGCAGCTCGGCGAAACCTCGGAGGTCTCTCTCGTCACATCGAATGGCCCGTGCCGTTTCTTCCGCAAGGGAAAAGTCTTTTTCGCCACTCTCGGTAAAACAGGAGCCACGCTGCCCGGCGGCCTCCACCTCATCGCCGAGGAACTCGCAACTCAAAACGCTTAAACATCGAACACTATGGCAATCATCAACCGAGCCACCAAGGAACTGCAGCTGAAGATCGTTTACTACGGTCCGGCAAAGAGCGGTAAAACAACCAACCTCGAACAAGTCCACGCCAACGTGCAGGTGCCCGATTCTGCCCCGAAGAGCAAGATGACCAGCCTCGCCACGAGCAGCGACCGCACGCTCTTCTTTGACTTCTTCCCGCTCGAAGCGACGACGATCAAAGGCTTCAAAACCAAGTTCTCGCTCTTCACCGTCCCCGGCCAGGTCATCTACAACGCCACGCGCCAGATCGTGCTGCGCGGCGTGGACGGCATCGTCTTCGTGGCCGACAGCCAATACGAAAAGATGGGCGAAAACATCGAGACCTTCGGTCACATGCTCGACAACTTGAAATCGCTGAACCTCAACATTGATGACATCCCCTACGTCATCCAATACAACAAGCGCGACATGGAGGACGCGGCCCCCGTCGAGTATCTGGAATACGTGCTCAACAACCGCGAAGTCCACGTCCCGTATTTCGAGGGCGTGGCCAACAAATGCGAAGGAGTCTTCGAGTCACTGAACATGATTACGAAGATGCTCATCCATAAATACCTCAACAAATAAATCACCTCGCGCAGGCGGGGAAAACTCCACCACATGGCCTTTCCACAACTCATAGAAGAAGACCTCGCATGTTTTGATCGCGTCCTTGAGGACCTGGTCAAAAAGAGCGAAGCAATGCTGGCGATGATCGTCGAAAAAGCCGGCTACCTCATCCATCAGTATGGCAGCAGCGAATCCGTGGACACGGTCACATTCGCCACCCTCGGCTCGAACGCATTCAACGCCACCCAATTCATGGCGCAGCTCGTGAACGAGAACAACTTCAGTAGCATGTATCAGCAGGGCGAGACCTACAGCACGCTCATCCTGAAAATTGACGAACACTGCCTGCTCGTCCTCGTCTTCGGCACGCAGCAGACCGTTGGATCGATGAAATACTACGCCTCGCCCGCCGTGAAACAGATCGCCAACCAAATCAAAACCGCCTCCGCACGTGGCGACATGGGGCTCGATCTTTGCGACATGAATCCAGAAGACGTGAACACCCTCTTCAAGCGCACTTAAAATTTGCCCTCACGGTTGTGCACACGCCCTTCGCCGACCCGTCGGCGGAGGGTTTGTGTTTTTTAATCCTCGTCCGTCCGCTCGACCGGCTTGCGCTCGAAGCCCCGCAGCACCAACC
>CAMBOD010000077.1 GCA_945868985.1 Prosthecobacter debontii
GAGGACGTGATCAGCGGCGCGGATGGTGTCTTCGTCGTGCTCGACCACGATGACGGAGTTGCCGAGATCGCGCAGGCGACGGAGCGTTGTAATGAGCCGGTCGTTATCTCGTTGGTGCAGGCCGATGCTTGGCTCGTCGAGAACGTAGAGACAGCCCGCGAGGCCGCTGCCAATCTGCGTTGCGAGGCGGATGCGCTGTGCTTCGCCACCGCTGAGTGTGCCGCTTTCTCGGTCGAGAGAGAGGTAGCCGAGGCCGACTTCCTCCATGAAAGAAAGACGCGCACGGACTTCGTGCACGACTTCGGCGGCGATGATCTTTTGCTCCTCGCCGAGGACGAGGTGCTCGATGAACCATCGTGCGTCTGTCACGCTTAGCTGGCAGAAGGCGCGGATGCTTTTCTCGCTCTCCGCACTTGCGAGTGTGATGCTGAGAATCTCCGGTCGCAGGCGTGCTCCATTGCAAACAGAACAAGTGCGGCGGCCCATGTAGGCTCGCAGTCGCTGGCGCGAAAGTTCGCTGTCCGTTGTTTCGTAGAGGTGCTGCATTTGCGCGACGACGCCCTCGAAGGGTTTCTTCACCGCCTCACGCTTGCTGCCTTCGCCCCACGCGATTTCGATTTCGCGTTCACCGGTGCCATGCAGCACAGCTTGCTGAAGTGCCTCGGGCAAATCTCGCCATGGAACATCGGTTTTCGTTTTGAATGCTTTACACAGCGAGGCCAGCAAGCCCGTGTAGTAGCCTTTCATGCGCGGGTTCGCCTTCGCCCACGGTGCGATGGCTCCGTCAGCGAGGGACAATTCGACATCCGGCACGAGCAGGTCGCCATCAATATACTGTTCGCTGCCGAGGCCCTGACACGCAGGACATGCGCCGTGGTGGCTATTGAAAGAAAAGTGTTTCGGCGTGAGCGCTGGCAGTGTGAAGCCGGAGTCGGGATCGGCGAAATGGGTGGAGTAATTGATCGGTGTCCAAACCTCGCCGGATTGCTGGAGCACGATGAGTTTGCCTTCGCCCCACTTGAGTGCAGTGGCCACGCTGTCGCTCAGTCGCTGGCGGATGCCGTCGCGGATTACGAGACGATCTACGACAGCTTCGATGCGATGTTTTTTTCCTTTCTCAAGGCGCATGGGCGCTGTTCCGCTGAGTTCGACGATTTCGCCATCGAGTCGCACGCGCACAAAGCCCTCGCGTCGTAATTTCTCCAGCACGTCGCGAAACTCACCCGCTTCACCGCTAACAATCGGCGCAAGTAGAACGATCTTCGACTCCGCAGGAAGCGCGAGGATGGCATCCACGATTTGCTGTGGTGTCATTCGACGGATGACGCGGCCTGATTTCGGATCGTGAGGGACGCCGATGGCCGCATAGAGAACACGGAGGTAGTCGTAAATTTCCGTCGTCGTGGCGATGGTCGAACGCGGGTTCCCTCCACTGCCGCGTTGTTCGATGGCGATGGCCGGGGAAAGACCTTCGATGTGATCCACGTCCGGCTTTTGGATCTGGTCGAGGAACTGTCGTGCGTAGGCCGAAAGGCTTTCGACGTAGCGCCGCTGTCCCTCCGCATACAGCGTGTCGAAGGCCAGCGAGGATTTTCCAGAACCGCTCAGTCCCGTGATGACGACGAGCTTTTCACGCGGGATTTCCAGCGTGAGGTTTTTCAAATTGTGCTGGCGCGCGCCAACGATGCGGATGAAGTCGGAGGCCATCTCGACGAGAAAGTTGTGACCTATCACAAAAGCAGGCCCGCCCCTCCGTTGGGAAGCGTAATATCTTGGCCACTGCGCTATGGAGCGATGCGATAAACCTCAAGACCGGGATGGAGGTAGATGACGGTGCTGCGAGGCCAGACGCGGACTGGATCGAAATCGCGCCGGAGCGTGGCGTAGAAGAGTTTCCGGCTTTCGTATTTGGTCACTTCGCCCTCCTTCGGTTTGAGGCCAGCGCGCTCGAACTTTTTATAGGTGCTTTCAGTGATCAGGACATGCGTCACGCCCTTCGCGCGAAGTTCGGGAATGGAGCCGATATCGGCGGCATATTCTTCTTCCAGGATTGTGTTTGGCAGCGGCGAGGCTGAGGGCCCGACGCCATGGCGCTCGGTGTTCGGTAGGCGGACTTTTTTGTCCTTGGCTAAGATGTCGGTTGGTTTCGTGTTGTCCCTGAGCCAGGCAGTGAGTTCACCGGTGTCGTCGCGCTGGAATGCCTGCCAGTATTTGATCAGGCCACCGCGATCCGATGTCCAGCTCGGTAGCTGTGCAAGGATGAGCAGCGAGCCGACGATGATTTCCACAATGCGCTCTCGTCCGACGAAATGGCGCGCAATTTCACCAACGCCGACTGCGGCGAGTAGTGTAAAGAGAGCGGTCGCTGGGAGAAAATAACGGTCGTTGTCCTTGGGAGAAAACGAGAGCGCGATGGCGAAGACGAATGGGAATAGGAGAATTATCCAGTGGATCATGCTCCAGTCGCGACGACGTATGAACGCAGCCCGCATTACGACGAGGAGGAGAACCCAAATGACGGGCGTGGTGTTGGTGAGGAAAATACTCCAATAGCGGGTGTGCGGCACGCTCTGGGTCATTTCTCCCTGCCCCTCTACGACGAGTCGCGTCTCACGCGAGAAGCTTGATGCGAAGGTATTCAGATCGCACAGCATAGGGAAGTTTACGGTGACGAAAACGAGCAGCATCGTGACGAATGCTGTCAGCCACGGCTGTCCTTTCACGTTTCGTCTGCACAGCACTGGCACGGCGATGACTAGCGTGATGACGCCTAAATACTTCCCCGAAATCGCAAGGCCGCATCCAGCTCCGAGCAACATGGCCGCAGCAGTGCCGGGCCTTTGCAGAAAAACATATGCACCTAGGAACGCGACAGTGATTCCGAAGAGTAATGAAGTGTCCTCCTTCATGTAGTGCGAAAGCTCGAAGAGCTGGTGATGCAGCATGAGCGTGAGGCCTGCGAGAATCGCCACGACCCATCCGCGCCACATGTAGCCGAGCAGCGAGAGCGCGACCACTGCGCCCGCTGTGAATGCGGCTGAAACCCAGCGCCCGGTTTCTACGACCGTTTGTTCCGTGCGTGCGCTCGATGCGATGAGCTTGGTGGTCGAAAGGAGGAGCATCGGGTGATGGAAATTCCATGGGCGCATCCCCAGCACTTGCTCGACTTTTCCGGGCTCGTCCGGGTGGTAGTAGAAAGGGAACGTGTTGTGCCGCGTGTGCAGGACTAGAGTAGCGACAAAGAGTGCGATCGCCCAGAAGCAGAGCCGCAGAGTGTTCATGCTTTGCGACGGCGCAGCAGCGCGGAGAGGGCGATATCCAGTGGCAGGACGAGCATCGGCAGGAAAATAATCCAAGCAGGTGCAAGGTAGCGTGCGCTTACAAGTGATACGAAGAAAACTCCGGCCAGATAGCCGAGCGTCACGATTGTCCACACGCCCAGTGTGCGCCAGCGTGTGAACGTGAGTGCGAGACTTACGAGCAGCCAGCAGCCAAGCAGTGTCGGGCGGGCGTGAGTGATGGATCGTTCAGAAGGATCAGCTCCTTTCGTCGCACGCGGCATGGAAACGACATCACTCACAGCGTGAAAGGCGCTGGCCCAAGTAATGATGGTGCGTTCGGCCCAGCAGCCTGGCGATGGCGCAAGGCGTTGCCGGAAGTCTGTGAAGGAAGGGAGCGGCCAGTTTTTTGGCAGCCCGAACGCCATTGGGAGGCTGGTTCTTTTTCCTGCGGTGACAAGTTTGCTCGCATCTTCGTAGAGGGCTTCGATTTTTTTTGGGTAGTAGTCGGAGGAGAAACGGTTTTCGCCGAATTCGGAGAGGTTTGCCGAGGCGATGAGTCGTTGCGCTCCGAGATATGCGAAGTCTAGTGGGCGGGCCTTGATACCCTCAATGGCGAGATCCATGTAAAGAGAGCGCTTTTTTACGAGATCCTTGTCGAGCGCAGCCCAGAGCGGCGGTGCGTTTTCCTCGCTGGGCGAACCCAATAGTTCGAATGGAGTGGACTGTCCTTTGGGGGCGCGTTTGTCGTGTAGATAGTAGGTATCGAGGTCGTGGAGGTAGGGTTCCGCGTAGGAGCGCAACTCGGCTTTGTAGTCGGCGTGCTTCGGCGAATCGAACTGGGTGAGAGGAAAGGAGGCGACGTAGAGCAGCCACGCGCCCTGCTTTTTGGAGCCGACGGTGAGTGTGATTACGGCCAGCACTGCGAGTGCGATCCAGTGTCGCCGGTCGAGCACGCGCCACGCGCGGATGGCGATGAGGCCGCAGACGATCCCGGGCACGAGGAAGCGGCCCGATGGCTTCGTGAGGAGAAAGACGGCAAGAGGAGTGAAGAACCACCAGAAGAGACGACGCGAACGGGCGGTGTCCTTTTCGGAAACCCACGCGACCCAGCCGGCGAAAGTCCACATGAGCGCGGAGAAGAATAGCACTTCGCCGAGCAACTCGTGTTCATACCAAAGGAAGAGCGGGATGGCGGTGTAGAGGATGGTGACGGGAATAATCCACCATTTCCAAAGGTGCATGGTCTTCCGCACGACGTAGGCGAGCGGGAGCAATGAGCAGAGGCCGACTAAGTGTTGGAGCCACGCGAGCCATTTTAGTGGAGCGCCGGGTAGCGCGGTGACTGGCACCATGCAAATCGGGTAAAGGTAGCGGCGCTTCTCATCGAGGGAGATATAGCCTTCGCCGAGCAGCGTATTGGCGAAACTGAAGTAGCTCTTCGAGTCGCTGCCCCAGTATGCGTAGGGTGAGTAGCTCATCAGCATCAGCCGCAGCACCGCACCGATGAGCAGCGCGGGCACTGACCATACGAGTGCCTGCTGGAGCAATGGGTGCTTTTGAAAAAAGATGCGAAGTCGGGCTGACATCATCCGGCTTCTACGGATGAATGCGGAACGCTGCAACTTCGTTCGTAGCCGCTCCTTGCCGCGCTACAAATAGTCAGACATCTCGTAGAGCGCGGGGTCGCGGGAGACTCGTGGTTTGCGGCGCAGCTTGCGTTTCATTTCACCGAGCGGGGATTCTTCAGGAGCTGAGTCCATCGCATCGAAAACATCGCCGTAGTCCGCCTCCAGCTTTTCTGGGTCTTCGCCTTTTTCGAGTCGGGCGATGACTTCGTTCATCTGCGGCGGCATTTTTTCACCGGTGAGTTCGCCCATGCGCCGCATCATCGCGGCGAGTGCGCGCGGGTCTGGGTTTTCACTTTCAGCCACGCCGCCGAACTCCCGCTCCATCGCCTCCATCGCAGCTTCCATCTTCGAATCATCCATGTCTCCCGATGGCTGTGCGGATGGCTCTTTTGCACGACCAGTCACTGCGAAATTACTCAGCAGTCTTTCGAGCTTCCACTTCGGGTTGTCCGGGCATTTCGGGACTTTATCCGCGTAGGAAATGCTACGCGCAAAGAACGAATAGATGCGCTGGTTCTTCGGGCAGATAAACTCGTAGATGGGCATGGCTCACTTACCGAGTCCGAACGCCTCATGCACCACGTTTGCGCCCTCGGCGATTTTGGCTTCGTCCACGATGACTGCGGTTTTGATTTCGGAAGTGGAGATCATCTGGATGTTGATCCCCGCCTTGCTCAGCGCCTCAAACATCTTTGCAGCAACGCCGCTGTGGCTCTTCATGCCGACGCCGATGACGCTCAGCTTTGCAATTCCGCTGCGGCTTTCGAGGCCCACGGCACCGACGGATTTTACTACGGGCGCGAGTGCGGCTTCGACTTTAGCCAGTTCGTCCTTGCTGAGCGTAAAGGAAATGTCGGTCGTGCCTTCGTGCGAGACGTTCTGCACGATCATATCAATGCTGATGCCCGCCGCTGCGATGGCGTTGAAAACTTGCGCCGCAGTGCCGGGCCGGTCGGGTGCGCGGCAGACGGTGACTTTGGCCTGGTTTTTTTCGATGCTGACGCCGCGGACGACCACGGCCTCCATGCTTTTGGTTTCTTCTTTCACGATGGTGCCTGGGTTTTGGTTAAATGAACTACGGACTTCAAAAACGACGCCAAATTTCTTGGCGAATTCGACGGAGCGCGACTGCATCACTTTGCTGCCGCTCGAAGCCATTTCGAGCATTTCATCGAAACTGATTTCGTCGAGTTTCTTCGCGGTAGGGACGACGCGCGGGTCGCACGTATAAACGCCGTCCACGTCTGTGAAAATCTGGCACAAGTCGGCTTTCACCGCTGCTGCGATGGCGATGGCGGTGAGATCGCTGCCGCCGCGTCCGAGGGTGGTGATGCGGTGATCTTTTGTCTGCCCCTGAAAGCCGGCGACGATGCAGATGTAGCCGTCGTCGAGGTATTGCTTGAGTTGCTTCGGCGTGAGGTCGGCGATTTTCGCCTTCGTATGCACGCCGTCCGTGACGATTCCTGCCTGAGCGCCGGTGAGCGAAACCGCCTTTTTTCCCATCGCGTTGATGGCCATTGCCGTGAGAGCGATGGTGGTCTGTTCGCCGGTGGCGAGCAGCACGTCCATCTCGCGTTCTTCGGGGGCAGGGGAGCACTCGCGGGCGAGCTTGATGAGCGAATCCGTGACGCCGCTCATGGCGGAGACGACCGCGACAACGCGATGGCCTTCCTCCTGTGTGGCGATGATTCGGCGCGCGACGTTCTTGATGCGTTCGGGATTCCCCACGCTGGTGCCGCCGTATTTCTGGACGATGAGACTCATTGAAAAAGGGCGCGGAGATTTGCGGCCCGCTCCGTTCTTGTCAATGCCGTCCCCATCATCCCAGCGCTGCGAGCGCGTCGAGCAGGGAGTAAAGTGCGACGCCCGCTGCAGCGATGCTCTCCTGCGGCGGATGCAGAAGCTGCTCACGTGTTTGGATAAAAGGCGCGGTGTCCGCTTCATCAAGCGATGCAGCGGCGAGATCCTCGATTCCCACTTTCTCCAGCTCGATGTGAAACTGAAGCCCGACCACACGGTCGCCATGCACGAATGCTTGATTCGCACACGCTTCGCTCTCGGCAACGCATCGTGCGCCGTCGGGAATCGTGAATGTATCACCGTGCCAGTGCATCACCATCAGCCGTTCCGGGAATGTGTCGAATGGTGCGCTGCGGTCCAGCATCCTCACCGGAAACCAGCCAATCTCTTTCACCGGATTCTGAAACACCTTCCCGCCCAGCACATCCGCTAGAAGCTGCGCGCCGAGGCAGATGCCGAGGATCGGCTTTCGCGCTCGTATGGCCTCTGCGAGAAATTTTTTCTCCATCGGCAGCCACGGATGATTTCTGTGCTCATGGATGCTCATCGGTCCGCCCATGATCACGAGTAAATCAAATGCATCCAGCGCGGGCGGCCTTTCACCGTCATGCAGTGCTGTTGGTGAAAGCGTGTGCCCACGCTCCGCCGCCCAAGTCGCAATGCGCCCCGGCCCCTCGAATGGCGCGTGTTCCAAATAATGAATTTTCATCCTATTCAGCTAAGCAAAATACATCTCAATTCAACGCTGGGAGCAGTTCGGCATCCAGCAGCTTTTGCCTTGCGAGCCGGCTCACCTGCATGATCGAGAATCCAATCATCTGTCTTCGTTTGTTTACACGCTCCATCACGGTCATGGTTTGCTTCCTTCATGCAGTCGGCAGCATCGGAGAAGCGGACTTTTACGGTATCGGCCATAGTTGTTCTTTTTTTGGGTTTTTCGGTCAGGTAAGCAGTCAGCACAAAAGCATCATCTGCCGAGTATTTTAGCACCACACATCCATTTGTCTCACACACGTGTTCCGAGGCAATAGCGATAGCTGGGTCGTCGCTGTGTGACCACGCGATATGGGGGGATAATTTCGAAGCCATGAAGTTAGGAAACTCACGGCTAGAAGGTTTCCAAATCTTTCGATGCACTGCCGCATGCTTCATCGGCTTGCGTCGCGGCGGGCGCTTTGTTTACTTCCGTGCGCGATGCGCTCATCATTTTATAAATGCACGAATCACATTCGCTGTCTCACCGGCTATCACGG
>CAMBOD010000078.1 GCA_945868985.1 Prosthecobacter debontii
GCTCATGAAAAAATTCTCCGGTAAAGGGCTCGTGCCCGATGCACTCACCACACACCCGGAATTCCTGCTCGTCGTCGCGCTCGCGGCGGGGGCGACCGTCATGCTCGCCACGCGGCTCGGCTTTCCCATCTCCACCACACACGGACTCACCGGCGCACTCGTCGGCGCAGGCATGGTCGCAGCGCCGGGCGGCGTCAATTTCTCCGCGCTCGGCAAAAACTTTCTCACACCGCTCCTGCTCGCGCCGCTGCTCGCCGTCGCTGTCGGCGCAGTGATTTACCTCGTGCTTCGCGCAGTCCGACTCGGGATGCGCGTGGAGAAAAACATGTGCGTCTGCGTCGGCTGCGAAACCCAAATGATCCCCATCGCGCGCCCAGCGGGCGTTTTCGTCGCGGAACAAGTGCCCGTCATCACCGCCACCACCGGCACCACCGCTGAGTGCCGCCAGCGCTATGCGGGGAAAATGCTCGGCGTCAGCACTGGTGGCCTCGTGGACGTGATGCACATTATCAGTGCGGGTGCCGCCAGTTTCGCGCGCGGGCTGAATGATACGCCGAAAATCACCGCCCTCCTCCTTGTCGCCTCCGCACTCGATATCCGATGGGGATTCCTCGCTGTCGCCGCCGCCATGGCTGCGGGCGGACTGCTCAATTCCCGCCGCGTCGCCGAGACCATGTCGCACAAACTCTCCGGAATGAACCCCGGCCAGGGCTGCGCCGCCAACCTCGCCACCGCCATCCTCGTCAGCACCGCGAATTACTCCCAACTTCCCGTCAGCACCACCCACGTCAGCGTCGGCAGCATCGTCGGCATCGGTGCTGTCACCCGCCGCGTCCATTGGAACCCCGTCCTCGGCGTCCTACTCTCCTGGGTCATCACCCTCCCGTGCGCCGCCGCTATCGCAGCATTCGCCGCGTGGGTTGTGCGAGTCCAATAAGGGCTTTTCACACTATCTGTAGCTTTTGGAGGGTGAAGTGCATTAAGTCAGTGAACATACAGTCTGGTTTTCAAAGTTTTAAAATAACGGACGGAGGCCTTTGATGCATTGGCCATAGTAAGGCGTTAATAAACACGTGATGGTTGCCGCGCATAAGTAGGCCGAGAGAACAACGGAACGCTAGCGCGGTCAGCAGTGACGTTCGGGTGAGTCGCTGATAATTCAGGCTTCCCTCGCCATGCTTCATTCGCCATCCGTCATTTCCATCATGCCAAATCCCATTCGCTTCGCACTCATCGGCACCGGTGCCATCTCGGCGATCCACGCGCAGGTCATCGCTGAAATTCCCGGCGCAGAACTCACAGCTGCATACTCGGTTTCCGGACTTGATGCATTCGCCGCAAAGTGGGGCTGCGCCGCCGCCGCTTCGCTCGATGAATTGCTTGCGCGAAAAGACGTGGATGCCGTTTGCATCACCACGCCCAGCGGTTCCCATGGCGAGCCTGCCATCGCGGCACTCCGCGCGGGCAAACACGTCCTTTGCGAAAAGCCGTTGGAGATCACTCCCCAGCGCATTGATGCGATTCTCGCCGCTGCACGCGAGAGCGGCACGATTCTCGCCGCCGTTTTCCAAAGCCGTTTCGGACATGGCGCCCAGACCGTGAAGCGCGCGGTGGACGCAGGCCGCCTGGGCCGCCTCACGCTCGCCAGTGCCTACGTGAAATGGTGGCGCACCCAGCAATACTACGACAGCGGAGCATGGCGCGGCACTTGGGAGATGGACGGCGGCGGCGCGTTGATGAATCAGGGCGTTCACGCGATTGATTTGCTCACGTGGTTCGCCGGCGTCCCCGTGGAGGTGAAAGCGAACATCGCCACGCTCGCGCACGAACGCATCGCTGTGGAGGACACCGCCGTCGCGGCGCTGCGTTTTCCGAGTGGCGCGCTCGGCGTGATCGAGGGAGCCACAAGCGCCTACCCCGGCTGGAACAAGCGCATCGAACTCAGCGGCGACAAAGGTTCCATCATCCTGGAGGACGACACGATCAAGTTCTGGCAGTTTGAAAACGAACTGCCCGGCGATGCAGAGATTCGCGAGGGCGGCGGCGGCGATGGAGCCATCGGCGGCGGCGCGGCAAATCCCATGGCCATCAGCACCGAGGGACATCGTCGTCAAATCGCCGACCTCTGCGATGCCATCCGCGAAAAACGTCAGCCCGCAGTTCCCGGCTCCGACGCACGCAACGCCGTCGCCGTCATCTGCGCCATCTACGAAAGCGCGAAGACCGGCCAGACAGTCACCGTGCGCTAAACCAACACCATGCCCGAAGCTAACGAACCAACTGCGCCAGCGATTGAGAAAGTCGAGAAAGCGCTACAGCGCCTCACCTCGATGGACGCCTTTCGCGGCCTCGTCATGTTTCTGCTCCTTGCGGAAAGTTTTCACTTCGCCCAAGTCGCGAAGGCACTCGGCGACACGGGCGTGTGGGCATTTCTCGCGCGGCAGCAGGATCACGTCGAATGGGTCGGCTGCGTGCTTCACGACATCATTCAGCCCGGTTTCAGCTTTTTGGTCGGCTGCGCGATTGCATTTTCCGTGGTGAGCCGACGCGCGCGCGGGCAGACCATCGCCGCGATGGCAGGCCACGCCGTCATCCGCTCCCTGCTCCTCGTGTTACTCGGCATTTTCCTGCGCAGCACTTGGACGCCCCGGACGAATTTCACCTTCGACGACACGCTCACCCAAATCGGCCTCGGCTACGTCTTCCTCTTCGCGCTTGCACTGCGCCCCGCGCGCGATCAGTGGATCGCATTCGCCGTGATTCTCGTCGGCTATTGGGCGTTCTTCGCGTTCTGGCCGCTGCCCGGCGATGACTTCAACTGGAAGCTCGCAGGCGTGAAAAAGGACTGGTCGCACCACCTCACCGGCTTCGCCGGGCACTGGAACAAAAACACCAACCCCGCGTGGGCGTTCGATACATGGTTCATGAATCTCTTCCCCCGCCAGAACCCCTTCAGAAATCACGACGGCGGCTACTGCACGCTGAATTTCATCCCCACACTCGCCACCATGCTGCTCGGTTTGCGTGCGGGCGATTTACTCCGCTCCGTGCGCGCGCCGCGCGAAAAGATCCGCTGGCTCTGCATCGCAGGCGTCATCGGCCTCGCATCCGGCTGGCTCCTCGGCGCGTTCGGCATTTGCCCCGTCGTGAAGCGCATCTGGACTCCGAGTTGGGTCCTCTTCAGCGGCGGATGGTGCCTGCTCATCCTCGCATTTCTTTACACACTCATAGATGTGCGCGGCTGGCGCGCGTGGGCCTTCCCCCTCGTCGTCCTCGGCATGAATTCCATCGCCGCCTACATGATGAGTTGGCTGTGGAAACCCTTCATCGAAAAAAATCTCGTCACCCACATCGGCAGCGCCGCCTTCGAGTGCCTCGGCAAACCCTACGCCCCCTTCCTCAGAGGCTTCGGCGTCGTGCTCGTCGTCTGGCTCATACTCTACTGGATGTGGAAGCGCAAAATCTTCCTCCGCATCTAGCTTTCACGGGATGAACATCCGACATGAATGTGCGTTTTCGCGGTGAGGTGCCTGAAGGTTGCGCGGTATTCAAAGCAACGTCTCTTGCAAAACGAAGCGCCGATCACAGGGAATTTGAAAGACTGAAGTTGCTGACTTTTTCCAGCGGCTAGCGAGAGACGTCGCACTTGGTCAGTTTCACCATTTCATCCCAGCCGGTGCAGTCGCCAAGGATGTCAACCATTTGTCCTTTTCCGATGCGGACTTCGCCGCCGTCTTTGCCGATGAGGACGAGGTAGGTGGCGTTTGCGAGCCTGTCTTCGCGGTAGCGCCATTGGGCGAGGTTGAAGTTGCACTGCACCCAGCCGCTGGTGCCTTGCGCGGAGAGATAAACGGAGAGTGTCTTGGCGTCGTTGGGATCAATCCGATAACCGGCCAAGGTGCCGTGGGCGGCGATGCGGATGCCTTTGTAGGTCTTGTCGGCGCGGTGCCGGTCGGCGGCGTAGGCTTGCAGCAATGTCTCGGCGGCGACGATGCTTCCGGCCTCGGCACGCGTGATGGGCACGTTCGCGTTTTGAAGGCGCTCGATGGCGCGTTTGACTGACAGGGCTTCGTCCAGCTTGCCCTCCATGGTGAGCTGCTTTTTGAATTCGACGAGTTTGGGGAGGGAGTCGGCCACGACGCCGGAGACGAGATCTTGCATCTTGGCGGCGATTGTTTGCTGGAGGGCGCGCAGACTTTTGGGTTCGTTGACGTAGTTTTTTTCGGAAAGCGCCATCTCGGTTTGGAGGCGTCCGCGCTCTGAGCGAACTGCGAGGGCGGCATCGAGGTCTGCGGCTTTTTGAAACTGGAGTTGAAGATCGCCGAGTGCGGTTTCGTATTTCCCAAGCAGGTCGCGGCGGACGGTGGCGATGCGGTCCTCCACTTTTTGCGCCTCGGCTTCGCCGACATTCGCGGCTGTTGGCGGTGTGAGAGTCTGGGCGCAGGCTGTGGCTGCGGCGAAAATGAGGAGCAGGCGTTTCATCGGGGCGCGAAATAGAGACCGCGAGGACGGGGTTGGCAAGGCTGAGAGGGCTTACTTTTTTCTGTCTGCGATGCGTGCAAAGCCGTCTTTGAATCCGCTCACGAAACCGCGCTGCCACTTTTCGGCGCGTTCGGGGTCGGCGGCTGCGGCGGCGAGGGCGAGCACGCTGAGTTCGTCTTCAGCGGGGAGTTTGGGGCGCTCTTTTGGGTGTGCAGGGTCGCGCACTTTGGCGGCGGCTTCTCCGGCGATGACTCCGGCGTCGTATCCGACCTCAAAAGGTTTCGTCTCCACGGGCGGCGGTGCATTACGGGGCGTCTCGATGTCGGCGAAGCTTTCGATTTTCTTTTGCGGAGCGGGTGGCTTTGGTTTCTCGCAGGCGATGAGAAGTGTGGCCAAGATGAAGAGACCAATGTGTTTCATGGTTGTTCTTGGTGTGGAGCTGGAAGCCAGAGTTCGCGGTCGGGATCGTAACGCAGGCGCACCTGCCAAGCGGTATGTTTGCGCGCTTTCAGAAGATTTCCGCTGAGGACGACGGTTGCAGCGTCGGGCTTGTGCAATGTGACCTGCGCGCTTTCCATCACGTCAAACGTAACACTTTCACCACCCGCGAGCTGCGACCGCACCAGTCCTCGCGCACGCCACCAAGCCGATTCTTCGTTGAATCCGCCAGCGGTGAGTTCCTTCCATCCCTCTGCGGTCACTCCACCGAACAGCCAGACGAAAAGCGCAATCGCGGCGGTAGTGCTCAAGATGATGCTCCATACGATGACGCGGTTGCGCTTCTGGCTTCGCTCGACGATTTCCGTAATCGGCTGCCACTGCTCCATGCCCTCGCGCCAGTAAAGCGTGTCGTCGTCAATGAAGCCGCATTTATGCAGATGATTGACCTGACGCGAAGTGTATGGCCCGCGCTGTTCGCCTTGGTGGTGGATGTGGAAAACTTCAGCCTGCATCGGAGTGCCGTCGCTCACGAATGAGCGCGCAGGCGTGTGATAAACAGAACATACGGATATCGGTAATCAAAAATTACAGACAGTGCCGATTTATACCTCGATTGCTTCCATTTTTGGTTCGGCAATTTGCGGCACTGGGTCGCTGACCTGTTTTTTAGCACTACGGTCGCGGGCGATGAGCATGTAGATGGCGGGGAGCACAAAAAGGGTGAAGAGCGTGCCGATGATCATGCCCGATACGAGCATGATGCCGATGCTGTTGCGGGAACCTGCACCGGGGCCGCTGGCAAGCACGAGTGGGAAATGGCCCGCTACGGTTGCGCATGATGTCATGAGGATTGGGCGAAGGCGCGTGCCTGCCGCTTCTATGACGGCTTGCAGTTTGGCCATGCCGGATTCTTGTAGCGAATTGGCGAACTCGACGATGAGGATTCCATTTTTCGCCACGAGTCCGACAAGTGTGATGAGGCCAACCTGACTGTAGATGTTCAGCGTCGTGAATCCGAGGAAGCTGAAAAGCAGAGCGCCAGTGAGCGCGAGCGGCACGGAGCCAAGAAGGATGATGAACGGATCACGGAAGCTCTCAAATTGCGCTGCGAGAACGAGGAAGATCAGCACGATGGAAAGCAGCAGCGTCGTGCTGAGTTTGTTGCCTTCGACGCGCAGTTGTCGCGCCTCGCCTGCGTAGTCAATCGAGTAGCCTTTTGGCATGATTTTCGCCGCTTCGTCTTCGAGCACTTTGAGAGCTTGATCGAGCGTCACACCTGGCGGAATTGCGCCTTGAATTTTGGCGGAGTTGAGTTGCTGAAAGCGGTTCAGAGTGCGTGGCTCGGTGCTTTCTTTGAGCGTTGCGAATGTGGCGAGCTGCACGAGTTTTCCGCCGGGACCACTGACGTAAAAGTTCTTCAACTGATCGGGATTCAGTCGCTCGGTGCGTTTTACTTGTGGGATGACTTTGTAGCTGCGCCCCTGAATGCTGAAGCGGTTCACGAAGTTGCCGCCGAGCATGGTGCCGAGATCTGCGCCGACTTGTTGAAGATTCACGCCGAGCGATGCGACTTTATCCCGATCAAAGACTATCTCTGCCTGTGGCATGTCGTATTTCAAGTCGGTGTCCGCAAACATGAAGATACCGCTTTGAAATGCTTTGCCGACGAGCTGATTGGCAAGTGCGAGAAGCTCACGAGGCTCCGCTGTTGATGCGATCACAAACTCAACAGGAAATTGTCCGCCACCGGGAAGCGGCGCTGGCGTTGTCGCGATGACGCGCACGCCGGGCACCGCGCCGAGTTTTCCGAATGCCTCGGGCAGCATTTGCTCCGCAGTGCGGGTTCGCTGGCTCCACGGCTTCAAGCCCATGCCGGAAAAACCGCCGAATGGCTGCGTGATCTGAAACGTATGGCGTGTTTCTGGGAACGACTTGAAGACATCGTTGACCTTCTCGGTGTAGAGCGTCGTTTGCTCGATTGTGGAATTTGGCGACGCATGAACGATGCCGAGGATCACGCCCTGATCTTCCTTTGGTGCGAGTTCGCTCGGTGTGAATAGGAAAAATGGGACTCCGAGTAAAATGACGATCACTGCAAGCGTGAGAGTGACCGGTCGCCAGCGGAGTGAGTTGGAGAGCGTGCGCACATAGCGATTGCGGAGCGCGTCGAAGCGGCGATTCACCCAACCTGCGAAACCTTTGTGTGAATCGCCTTCACGCAGCAGCTTCGAAGACATCATCGGCGAAAGAGTGAGCGCGACGATACCGGAAACGATGACTGCGCCGGCGAGGGTGAAAGCGAATTCTCGGAAGAGTGTGCCGGTGAGTCCGCCCTGCACACCAATCGGCGCATAGACGGCTGCGAGCGTGATCGTCATCGCGATGATCGGGCCAACGAGTTCACGCGCGCCTTTCATCGCAGACTCGAAAGCCGTGAAGCCCTCGTGCAGATGGCGCTCTACATTTTCCACGACGACAATCGCGTCATCCACGACGAGCCCGACGGAAAGCACGATGGCGAGAAGTGTGAGGAGATTCAGCGTAAAGCCGAAGGCGAGCATGATAAACGCAGCGCCGATGAGTGAAATTGGAATGGCTACCAGCGGGATGAGCACTGAGCGCCACGAACCGAGAAACAGAAAGATCACGACGACGACGATGGCGAGTGTCTCGGTGAGTGTGCTCAGCACTTCCTTCAAAGCATCCTGAATGTATTTTGTGGCGTCGTAGGGCACTCCGACTTTCATCCCGGCTGGCACCTGCCGCTCGATTTCCGGAATTTCCGCGCGCACCGCTTTGATCACGTCGAGCGCGTTTGCGGTGGGCAAAACCCAGATGCCCATGAAGGTCGCTCTCTCCCCGGAAAAGCGCACATCGGTGTCGTAATCCTCCGCGCCGAGGTCCACTTCGGCGATGTCTTTGAGGCGGATAATTGCACCGCCCTGCTCACGAATTGCCAGTTCGCGAAATTCATCGGAGTTCCGCAGGTCGGTATTCGCGATGAGGTTGATCGAAGTCATTG
>CAMBOD010000079.1 GCA_945868985.1 Prosthecobacter debontii
TGGAAAGTGCAGCCTTTGCCACACACCGCACGCCCTGCGACGCACGAACGCAAGCAGGCAACGCAACAAACACAAAGCAACATGAACACGAACGACACACGCCCGCAGGGCCGCCGCGACAACCATCGCGGAGGACGCAGGCGCTACAATGACCGCAACGACAGAAACGACCGCAGCCGCGGCCCCCGCGAAAACCGCACACAACACGCGCCGAAGAAACTCACCTTCTGGCAAAAGATCGTCGCCTTTTTCACCGGCGGCGCAAAAAAGAAAGCAGCCCCCGCGCAACGCACCAGCCGCCCGCCTTACGAAGGAAAAACCGAACGCCGGGCCCCGCGCCCGGAAGCCGTGGAGGTTTCTTCTCCAAAGCTCTACGTCGGCAACCTCAGCTACGAGGCCACCGAGAGCGACTTGTTCGACCTCTTCAAGGGCGTCGGCGAAGTGCAGAACGCGGAGATCGTGACGAACAAAGCCACGGATAGATCCAAGGGCTTTGGCTTCGTCACCATGCTCACCGTGGACGAGGCCAAGCGCGCCGTCGCCACGCTGCACGACAAGCAATTCATGGGTCGCAGCCTCGTGGTGAGCGGCTCGAAAACCGAAGGCGTGCGCGACTAACCGCACTGCCGTAGCAATCATCAACGGGAGTCTCGCAAACGCGGGGCTCCCGTTTTTCTTTCTCGCCGAAAAGCCGCATCCCGCAAACGCTCGCGCCTGTTTTGCAAACGAAACTTCCATCCACGACCTTCTTCCTCCTCGGCCCGACCGCTGTGGGAAAAAGCGACCTCGCCGTTGCATTCGCCGAGCGTATCGGCGGCGAGATCGTCGGCGCGGATGCCTTTCAAATTTACGCCGGCCTCGACGTTCTCGGCGCGAAGCCCTCACCCGAACTGCGCGCCCGCGTGCCGCATCACCTCATCGGCGAAATCCCACTGAGCGAGCCGTTCGACGTGGCGAAATACCTCGCCCTCGCCGCAGCGCGCATCGCCGACATCGCCGCGCGCGGGCGCGTCCCCATCGTCTGCGGCGGCAACGGCCTCTACATCCGCGCTCTCACCCACGGCCTCGCCGACATTCCACCCGGCGACGCTGCGCTGCGGGCCGAGTTGGAAAAGGAATCACTCCCCTCGCTCGTCGCCCGTCTACGCACACTCGATCCCGCCGCGCAAGTGGACGAAAAAAACCCGCGCCGCGTCATCCGCGCCCTCGAAGTATGCCTTCTCAGCGGACGTCCCTTTTCCGCCCACCGCACCGAGTGGAAAGCAGAGCCAGAAGTGCGCGGCGTCATCCTCACCCGCCCGCGCGCCGAACTCCACGAACGCATCGCCGCCCGCACCGAGGCGATGTTTGCCGAAGGCGTCATCGCCGAAGTCGCCGCCGTCACGGAACTCGGCCCCACCGCTTCCGAAATGCTCGGCCTGCGCGAAATCCGCGCCCACATCGCCGGCACAATGACGCTCGCCGAGTGCAAAACCGCCATCACGCAATCCACCCGCCAATACGCCAAGCGCCAGCTCACATGGTTCCGCCGCGAGCGCGCCTACACATGGCTCGACCTCGCCGAGACCGCCGACCCACTCGCTGCACTCCTCAACGCTTTACGATGACGGCCCAGTCTTAATCACTTTTTCCTTCCACAATTCGGGCGGCTTAATTATTTCCACGCGCGCTCGTTTTCCCGCGAGTCCCCTCGGAATTTCCAACCTACATACATGAATCACATCTCCCGTTCCGGGCGGTGCGCCGGTCTTGCCGGTGCGCTGCTGCTTTCGCTTACCGTTGTCGCGCGCGCTGAAGACGCGGCTCCAAAAATTGACTCCGGCGACAATGCCTGGATGCTCGCGAGCACCGCGCTGGTGCTGATGATGACCGGGCCTGGGCTTGCACTTTTCTACGGCGGACTCGTGCGGACGAAGAACGTTTTGGCGACGATGATGCAGAGCTTTTTCCTCATGTCGCTCGTGAGCATCCTGTGGTTCATCTTCGGCTACAGTATGTCTTTTGGCGACGGCAACGCCTTCTTCGGCAATCCGCTGCAATATCTTTTCCTCAATGGCGTGGGCGGCGCTCCGAATGCGGACTATGCGCCGACGATTCCGCACCAGACATTCATGCTTTATCAGATGATGTTCGCCATCATCACACCGGGGCTGATCACGGGTGCATTTGCGGAGCGGATGAAATTCAGCGCCTACGTGATGCTCATGATCGGCTGGGTGACCATCGTGTATTTCCCGCTGGCGCACATGGTGTGGGGCAAGGGCGGCTTTTTCAACTGGGCGCTCGGCGGACAAATCCCCGTGCTCGACTTCGCGGGCGGCACCGTCGTCCACATCAGCTCCGGCGTGTCCGCGCTCGTGTGCGCGCTCGTGCTGGGCAAGCGCAAAGGCTACCCGAGGGAGCCGATGCTGCCGCACAATGTCGTTCTGTGCCTCATCGGCACCGGCCTGCTGTGGGTGGGCTGGTTCGGCTTCAATGCAGGCAGCGCGCTCAACAGCGGCACGCTGGCGACGAGCGCCTTTGCCGCGACGCATTTCGCGGGCGCTGCGGGTGGCCTCGCGTGGTCGCTTTACGAGTGGTTTGAAAAAGGAAAGCCCAGCGTGCTCGGCGCAGCGTCCGGCATGGTCGCGGGTCTGGCCACAATCACACCGGCGTCCGGTTTCGTCAGCATCCCCGGCGCGGTGCTCATCGGCCTCGCAGGCGGCTTTGCGTGCTACCTTTGCGTGACTCGCGTGAAGGCGAAATTCGGCTACGACGATTCGCTGGATGTCTTCGGCGTCCATTGCTGCGGCAGTATCGTCGGGATGCTCATGCTCGGCTTCCTCGCCAGCGCAGAGGTGAATCCCGCCATCGCGTCCACTTTCAAAAAAGACGGCGTCCTCGTCTCGCTCGCGGGCAGCGGCGGGCAGTTCGTGAACCAACTCATCGCCGTGCTATTCACCGCTGCACTCGCAGCGATTGTCACTTTCATCCTGCTAAAAATCATCAAAGCCGTCGTCGGTCTGCGGGTCGACGACGAAGCCGAGCACGTCGGACTCGACGTGAGCGAGCACGGCGAAAACGCCTACAATGAATAAACTCCCATGAAAAAAATCGAAGCCATCATCAAACCGTTCAAACTCGATGAAGTGAAAACCGCGCTCCAGGAAGCCGGCATCGAGGGAATGACCATCAGTGAAGTGAAGGGATTTGGCCGCCAGAAGGGCCACACGGAAATCTACCGCGGCAGCGAATACACCGTGGACTTCCTTCCCAAGCTGAAGCTCGAACTCGTCGTTGCCGACAACCTCGTGGACACCGTCGTGCAGACGATCATGAAATCCGCCCGGACCGGTAAAATCGGCGACGGAAAGATCTTCGTCAGCGACGTGGAGGACGCCATCCGCATCCGCACCGAGGAGCGCGGAGAAAAAGCCACGTAGTCCGCTGGCACGGGCCTTGTTCAGGCAGAGCGGGTGAAAGTCTTCCTCGCTTTGTTATTCGCCATGCTCGGCTGCTCGTTTGCACAGCAGCCGCAGCCCATGGGCTCGCTGCCGGAGGTGGCGCTGGAAAAACTCAGCGACCGCTCTTTCACCGCACTCGCGATGCGGGCGCTCGGTGTGCGCGGCGGCGAGTGGCGTCACGCGGAGACGGAGCATTTCATCTATCATTTCTTCGATGCGCCCACAGCGGCGGCGGTGTCGGTGGAAGCGGAGTTTGCCTACCGCATCATCGCACAGGAACTCGGCAAGGACACCGCAGCATGGGAGCGCAAATGCCACCTGTTTATTTTCAGCGACGAAGCCGACTGGGCTCAGTTCACAAAAGCCGGCGCGCTGGAGCCGTGGACGGGCGGCATCCATTCGCAAGGTTCCCTCTTCGTGCGGCGCGCCGCCGGGTTGCTGTCGAAAAACCAGACACTCCCGCATGAAATCACGCACCTCGTGCTGGAGCGTTTCTTCGGCGCAGGGGTCCCGCTCTGGCTAAACGAAGGCTTCGCCGAATACGCAGGCTCGCGCTGCCGCGCCTCCTTTTACCGCGCCCGTGGCTACAACGAAAAACCACGCGCCAGCGCGGTGTCCGCGGAGCGCTACATCCCCGTCGCCCAACTCACCGCGATGGCCGCCTATCCCGCCGACGACACGCAAGTGGCCACCTTCTACAACGAATCGGAAAAGCTCGTCCGCTTCCTCTGCGCGACCGACAAACCTTCTTTCCTCGCCTTCCTCGACGCCATGTCCAAAGGCGCGCGCTTCGACACCGCGCTCGCGAAAACATTCGCCTCCCGCTTCCCCAACGTGGACGCGCTGGAAAAAGAATTCCGCCCCTACGCCATCTCGCAATTCGTCCCCAGTGTGAGGTAGGGCGATTGCGCGAGCTCAATAAAACACGCGGTCGAGATACAGTCCCTCGGCGGGCGCGGCCAACGGCGATTTGATGCGGCCTTTCGACGCAAACAATTCGGCGATGAGGCTGAGCGGTGCGCGATCTTGCGCGATGCGCACGATGGCCCCGGTGAGCAGGCGCACCATTTTATAAAGAAAGCCGTCCCCCTCGAAGGTGAGCGTGATGAGCGGCGCGCGACCGGCAACGCGGACACGTGTGATCGTTCGCGTGGTGTTCACTTCTATCTTGCCGCGATTTGCTGCGAAGCCGGCGAAGTCGTGCGTGCCGACGAGCAGCGCGGCAGCAGCGCGTAGCGTGGCGATGTCAATCGGACGCGCCGTGTGCCATGCACGACCGACTTCCAGCGGGTGCAGCCAAGCGTCGTTCCAGATGCGGTAAACGTAGCGCTTTCCTTGCGCTTTGTAGCGTGCGTGAAAACCGTCGCTCCCGCCGCGCACACGGGTGGCACGGAGCACGCGAATCGCCGCAGGTAAATTTGCGTTCAGCGCGGATAGCCAAGTCGCGGTCGAGTGTTTGCCGCGAGAAACATCCACATGCGCGACCTGTCCGCGTGCGTGAACGCCGGCATCGGTTCGCCCGGAACCTTGGATACGCACATCTTCACCGCTGATTTTTGCGAAGGCCGATTCGATGGCATCCTGCACGGAGCATCCGCCCGCCTGACTCTGCCATCCGGAAAACGGACGGCCATCGTAAGCGATGATGAGTTTGAGGCGCTCGATCACGGCTTACAGCGCAAAGCTCTGCGAATCGAGCCAGCCTTGCAGGATGAGTTGGGCGGCGACTTGATCGATCACCTCGCGGCTCTGCTTCGCGTTTCGGCCTGCCTCGTGCAGCGATCTCTGCGCAGCGACGGTCGTGAGGCGCTCATCCCAAAGTCGGACGGGACACGTCACGAGTGCGCGGAGTTTTTCGGCGAAAGCTCGCACCTTCTCGGCGGCGGCACCTGTCGTGCCGTCCATGTTTTTCGGCAGGCCGAGGATGATGTTTCCGATGCCCCGTTCTACGACGATTTGCGCGACGCGTGCGGCTGTGTCGGGCGTGTCTTTCACGGCGATGGTTTCGAGCGGATGCGCGAGCATTCCGAGTTCATCCGAGATCGCCAGACCGATGCGGGCGTCACCGTGATCAATTCCGAGGGCGCGTGTCATTGGAGTTCCGGCGGCACTTTTGCCACGAGGTGTTTGATTTTCTCCGCCTCGTGCCTGTTGCAGATGAGCACTGCATCGTCGGTCTCCACCACGATGAGATCGCTCACGCCGAGCATCGCGATGCGACGCTTCGACGTGGAGAAAATGAGATTGTTGTCCGCTTCGAGCGTGGTGATTTCGCCATTCGCGACGTTGCCCGCTTCGAGCGCCGGTAGATATTTCGCAAGCGCAGTCCAGCTCCCGATGTCGTCCCAATCAAACGCGCTCTCCACCATCAGCACACGCGCCGCTTTTTCCATGATGGCGTAGTCCACCGAAATCTTCGGCAGCTTCGGGAAAACATCGCGCAGCAACATTTGAAAATCCTCACCCGAGTGCAGACGCGAAACGAACGTCCCCAACTCCGGCGCGTGTCGGCGCAGCGCACTAAGAATCGCAGGAATCGTCCAGATGAACATCCCCGCATTCCATCGGAAATTTCCCTGCCGCAAAAATTGTTCCGCCAGCTCCGCGTTTGGTTTTTCGCGGAAGCGCACCACATCATGCACAGGCGGGCCGTCCTTCGCCTCTGCGATTTTCACCTGCGGTCCCATCTCGATGTAGCCGAAGCCTGGGCACGCCCACGTGGGCTGGATGCCGATGGTGACAAGCTCCCCCGTTTGCCGCGCCGCCGCCGCCGCAGTGCGCAAAGTTTTTTGGAAAGCAATGGCGTCCTGAATGAGATGATCCGCAGGCAGCACGATCATCGTCGCCTGCGCATCGCGCGCCGCGACCCAGCCCACACCGAGCGCGATGGCCGCAGCCGTGTCGCGCTTCGCAGGCTCGGCCACGATGTTTTCCGCAGGCAGCGATTTCGCAAGCGCACGCACAGCAGCCTCTTGATCCGCGTTGGTTAAAATGAGGATGTTTTTTGCAGGCACGAGGCCGTCGAGACGACGCAGCGTCGCTTCGAGAAGCGTCTCCGGACCGAAGAGCGCGAGCAATTGTTTGGGCCGCGACTTTCGACTGAGCGGCCAGAACCGCTCACCGCTGCCGCCGGCGAGAATAAGAACGTAGAGAGAAGAAGGCATCGTGCTTCGAGTAGGTGTGTCGTTTTGAAATAATGGATCGCCCGCGTGATGGGAAGATGACTGTTCGCATTTCGTCAATGACGCAGGCGGCCCAGTCCGTGCTGGACAGAAGCACACAAATTCGCATCTTCACGCATGAGCCACATGGAATCCAAAGCACCGAGCGACAAGTTGAATTCGTCCCTACTCGCCGTCACACAGACGGCGGTCGGCTGCGGCCTCGGCCTGCTACTCGGCGGAAAAATGAGTCGCTCCGCGCAAAAGACCACCGCCTTCACCCTCCTCGGCCTCGGCGCGCTCCTCGCACTCCCCGCCATCGTGGACGCCGTGAGCGAACTCATTGCCGGCCCCGAAACCGAACGCGGCGCCAAAAAGAGCCTCGACAGCATCCGCGACGACTCCGGCCTCCCCGAAGACGCCGAGGCGTTTTAAATAGGAGCATTCAAAAGCTACCTATCTCGAATGCGTCGAATTTAAATTTGAGAATACACTGAAGTAAACTTAGGCAAAAATTGCGTTGCCCTTACAGAGCATGAAGCTACTTTGCGCGCCCTTTATTATGGCTGACCAAGCGAACAAATATCCGGAAAACGTGCAGGGGAAATTCTACGTGGATGACCAGTGCATTGATTGTGACCTGTGCCGTGAGACGGCGCCGGCAAACTACAAACGCAACGATGATGGCGGACACAGCTATCTTTACAAACAACCCGAAAATCCTGCTGAAGAAGCACTGTGCAAAGAGGCAATGGACGGCTGCCCAGTAGAGGCAATCGGCAACGACGGCGTCTAAAATCGCGACGCTGCGATTTTTTAAAAAGCCTCCTCTCTCGACGGGCGGAGGCTTTTTCCTTTCCGCGTTAATGAAGGATTTCTGTCGCGTGCGGCGTCTCTTTTCGCAATCACTGCGCGCATGAAACCGCAACTGCGAGCACGCGTGATCGCCGAATGGCGGGGGCTGCCGGAGACACCGTTCCCTCAGGACACGTCAAAGCCGGTGGGCTCACTCGTGGCGAAGCTGATGACGCAGCTCGGGCTTGCAGACCGGATGCGTGAAGAGGAGATCGTGGCGGCTTGGCGCGAGGTGGTGGGTGACTTTCTCGCTCAACATTCGCAACCGCTGAAGCTCGTCGAGAGAGTGCTGTATGTTCGGGTGCTCCAGCCTTCGATGCACTTCGAGTTGGAGCGGACGTGGCGGCCCGAGATCGTGAAGAAGCTGAAGCTCCGTTTCGGACGTGCGGTGCGGGATGTGAAATTTCGAGTCGGGTAAATTGATTGCCGAAAGCGCGACGGGAATTCAGCGTGCGGCGATGCGCGATCAGATTGTCA